>DATBIZ010000126.1:0-7490 GCA_036556645.1 Vicinamibacteria bacterium
GCGACGTGGTGCGGCCCTACGGCGAGGAGGGCCTGGTGCGCATCGCGGACGACGTGGATACCTTCGTGGCCGCCGCGGACGCGGCCATGCGCGAGGCGCGGGACCCGCGCCGGCTGGCCCGAGTGGACGAGATGCTCGCCACGATGTCCTGGGACCGCACGTGGGCGGCCATGGAGGCGGTCATGCGCGAGGCGCTCGCCCGCAGGGGCGCCGCCGAGGCGAGCCAGGTTTGAGCGCGCGCGATCGCGCGGCCGCCCCGCTGCGGGCGGGCACCGGCACGCACCCGCGCCCGCAGCTCACGCGCGAGCGCTGGTTCTCGCTCGACGGCGACTGGGAGTTCGCGCTCGACCGCGCCGCGAGCTGGCGCCACCCGGACCAGGTGGAGTGGGACCGCACGATCCAGGTGCCGTTCGCGCCGGAGACCGAACGCAGCGGCGTCGGGGAGACCGGGTTCTTCAACGCCTGCTGGTACCGGCTCTCCTTCGAGCCGCCGCCGCTCGCGCCCGGCGAGCGCCTCTTCCTGCGGTTCGGGGCGGTGGACTATTCGGCCACGGTCTACGTCAACGGCGTCCCGGTCGCGCGGCACGAGGGCGGCTACACGCCGTTCAGCGCCGACCTCACGGCCGTGCTGAGGGACGGCCCGCAGACCGTGGTCGTGTGCGCCGAGGACGACCCCAGCGACCTGGCCAAGCCCCGCGGAAAGCAGGACTGGCAGCTCCAGCCCCACTCGATCTGGTACCCGCGCACCTCCGGGATCTGGCGCACGGTCTGGCTCGAGGTGGTGCCGCCCACGCGCCTCCGCACCGCGGTGTGGACGCCGGACCTCGCGGACTGGGCCATCGGGCTGCATGCGACCCTCGACGGCATCCTGCGCACGGACCTGCGCCTGCGTGTGCGGCTCTCCGTCGGCGACGAAACGCTGGCCGACGACACCTACAGCGTGGTGGGCGGCGAGGTGAACCGCCGCATCGTGCCCTCGGACCCCGGCGTGGACGACTACCGCAACGAGCTGCTCTGGAGCCCCTCGAACCCCACCCTGATCCAGGCCCACCTGGAGCTGTGGGGCCAGCGCGGGGAGAAGATCGACGAGGCGCGCAGCTACACCGCGCTGCGCTCGGTGGCGGTGCAGGGCGACCGCTTCCTCCTGAACGGCCGCGTGCACCAGCTCCGCATGGTGCTCGACCAGGGCTACTGGCCGCAGACCGGGGCCACGCCGCCCGACGACGGCGCGCTGCGCCGGGACGTCGAGCTGGCCAGGGCGATGGGCTTCAACGGCGTGCGGAAGCACCAGAAGATCGAGGACCCCCGCTACCTCTACTGGGCGGACCGCCTGGGCCTGATGGTCTGGGAGGAGATGCCGAGCGCCTACCGGTTCACCAGCGCGTCGGTCGAGAGGCTGACCAGGCAGTGGATCGAGGTGATCCACCGCGACCGCAGCCACCCGTGCATCGTGGCCTGGGTGCCCTTCAACGAGTCCTGGGGAGTGCCCGACCTGCCCGCGATCGCCGCGCAGCGCCACTACGTGCAGGCGCTCTACCACCTGACCAAGACGCTCGACCCGGGCCGGCCCGTGATCGGCAACGACGGCTGGGAGAGCGTGGCCACCGACGTCGTCGGCATCCACGACTACGACGACGACCCGGAGCGCATCGCGCGGCGGTACGCGCGGCCCGACGTGCTGCCGCAGCTGTTCCGCCACGGCCGCCCCGGCGGCCGCCTGATCACGGTCGAGGGCCACCCGCACGCCGGCCAGCCCATCATGCTCACCGAGCTGGGCGGCATCGCCATGGGCGAGGCCTGCGACGCCAGGTGGGGGTACTCGCACTGCGCCACGCCGGAGGAGTTCGCGGAGAAGTACCGCCGGCTGCTGGAGGTGGTCCGCTCCTCGGAGCTGCTGGCGGGCTTCTGCTACACCCAGTTCGCCGACACCTACCAGGAGCAGAACGGGCTGCTCTACGCGGACCGCACGCCGAAGCTGCCCCTGGAGCAGATCGCGCTGGCCACCCGCGGCCCGCGGTAGCGCGATGCCCGCAGCATGACCGATCCGGGACGGGCCGGCGGCGCGTTCCGCGAGGCGTTTGGCCGCGCGCCCCGCCTGTTCCGCGCGCCCGGCCGGGTGAACCTGATCGGCGAGCACACCGACTACAACGACGGCTTCGTGCTGCCGATCGCGCTCGACCGGGACACGGTCGCCGCGGCGTCCGAGCGCGACGACCGCCGCCTGGTCGCGCGCTCCGCGGACGGCGGGGAGCCGGGCGAGATCGACCTCGACGCCGCTCCCACCGCGCGGCGGGGCACCTGGCTCGACTACGTGGAGGGCACCGCGCGCGTGGTGGAGGAGCGCTTCGGCCGCCTGCGCGGCGCCGACCTCCTCGTGGCCGGGGACGTGCCGGTCGGAGCCGGCCTCTCGTCCTCGGCGGCGCTCGAGATCTCGGTCGGCACGGCCCTGGCCGCGCTGGCCGGCCTCCCGCTCGACGGGCGCGCGCTGGCCCTGGCCGGCCAGGCCGCGGAGCACCGCTTCGTGGGCACGCGCTGCGGGATCATGGACCAGCTCGCCTCCGTGCTCGGCCGCGCCGGCCACGCGCTGTTCGTGGACTGCCGCAGCCTCGACGTGCGAGCGATCCCGGTGCACCCGGAGCGCGCGGCGGTGCTCGTCTTCGACAGCGGCGTGCGTCACCAGCACTCCTCGGGCGAATACAACGTGCGCCGCGCGCAGTGCGAGGAGGCGGTGGCGCGGCTGGCCGCGCGGGGGGCGGGCATCCGCGCGCTGCGCGACGTCACTCCGGCCGAGCTCAGGGAGGCCGGCCTGCCCGAGCCGCTGCGCCGCCGCGCGCGGCACGTGGTCACCGAGATCGCGCGCACGGAGGAGGCGGCGGCCGCGCTCACGCGCGGCGACCTCGCCGGCTTCGGACGCCTGATGTACGCGTCGCACGCCTCGCTGCGCGACGACTACGAGGTCAGCGTGCCGGAGCTGGACGCGCTGGTGGAGGCGGCGGCGGCGACCTCCGGCGTGCTCGGTGCGCGCATGACCGGCGGCGGCTTCGGCGGCTGCGCGATCGCGCTGGTGGAGCGTGCCCGCGTGCAGTTCGCGGGCGCCTCGATCGCGGCCGCGTACGCGAACCGCTTCGGCCGCTCCCCGGGCTGGTTCGTGACCAGCGCGGCGGAGGGCGCCGGCGAGATCGCCGGCTACCGGTAGCCGCGGCGACGCTCTCAGTACCGTCCGTGGGTCTCGAGCCAACGCCACGCGTCGGCCACGATCACGCGCAGGTCCTGCTTCCGGGGCTGCCAGCCCAGCTCGCGGCGGATCCTCTCCGAGCTGGCCACGAGCACGGCCGGGTCGCCGGGCCGGCGCGGGGCGATGCGGGCCGGCACGCGCCGTCCGGTCACCGCTTCCGCCGTGGAGATCACTTCGCGCACAGAGTATCCGGCGCCGGTGCCCAGGTTGTAGACGCGGCCGGAGCCCGGCGCGCCGGCCGTGGCCGCCGGCAGCGCGCGCAGGGCGAGCACGTGCGCCGCCGCGAGGTCCGAGACGTGGATGTAGTCCCGCACGCACGTCCCGTCCGGCGTCGGGTAGTCGTCGCCGAAGATGGCCACCTCGCCCCTCTCGCCGCGGGCGGCGGCCAGCACCAGCGGGATCAGGTGCGTCTCGGGGTCGTGGTCCTCGCCGTTGCGCTCGGTGGCGCCCGCGGCGTTGAAGTAGCGCAGGCTGGCAAAGGAGAGGCCGTAGGGCGCCGCGTACCAGCCCAGCGCCGCCTCCAGCACCCGCTTGGTCTCGCCGTACGGGTTGGTGGGCCGGGTGGGGAAGTCCTCGGTGATCGGCGAGGCGTCGGGTTCGCCGTAGACCGCCGCGGTGGACGAGAGCACGAAGCGCGCCACGCCCGCGGCGCGCAGGCCGTCGAGCAGCGCCAGCGACGCCGCGACGTTGTGGTCGTAGTAGCGCGCGGGATCGCGGACGGACTCGGGCACCAGCGAGGACGCGGCCAGGTGGATCGCCGCGTCCACCCGCTCGGCGCGACAGGTCTCGGCCACCAGGCGGCGGTCCGCGATCGAGCCCTCCACGAGGAGGGCCCCCGGCGGCACCGCCCCCCGGTGCCCCTTCGACAGGTCGTCGAGCACGACGATGCGCTCCGCGCCCGCGGCCTGCAGCTCTTCGACGACCACCGAGCCGATGTACCCGGCGCCGCCGGTGACGAGGACCCTCACGCGCGCACCGCCCGCAGGGCCGCCTCCGTCAGATCGCGCCGGTGCCCGGGGCCGCCTCGCTCACGGCGCCGTTGGGGCGCAGGGCCAGGCGCGCCTCGGGCCGCGCGGCCGCGGGCCCGGGCACCGCGGAGACGGCGGCGGCCGAGGCCCCGACCCGCCGCGCCGCCGCGGAGAGCCGGCGCGCACCGCTGATCTTCGCGTAGAGCGTCAGCGCCTGGGCCACCACCTGGTCCATGTTGTAGTAGCGGTAGGTGGCGAGCCGGCCGACGAAGTGCACGCCGGCGGTGGCGTCGGCCAGCGCCTGGTACTTCTTGTAGGTCTCCGCGTTCTCGGGCCGCGGGATCGGATAGTAGGGGTCGCCCTCCGCGCGCGGGTACTCGTAGACGATGCTGGTCTTCGGGTGGGCCTGCCCGGTGAGGTGCTTGAACTCGGTCACGCGCGTGTAGGGATGCTCGTTCGGGTAGTTGATCACCGCCACCGGCTGGCAGCGTTCCTCGTCGAGCGTCTGGTGCCGGAACTCCAGCGAGCGGTAGGGGAGCTTCCCGTAACGGTAGTCGAAGAACGCGTCCACCGGGCCGGTGTAGACCATCTCCCGGAACGGCACGCAGCCGACCACGTCGCGGTAGTCGGTCTGCAGCAGCACGCTGATGTTCGGGTGGTCCAGCATGCGCTCGAACATCCGCGTGAACCCGTGGAGCGGCATGGCCTGGTAGGTGTCGGTGAAGTACCGGTCGTCGCGGTTCGTGCGGGTGGGGATCCGCGCCAGCACGGCGGCGTCGAGCTCGGAGGGGTCGAGGTCCCACTGCTTGCGCGTGTAGTGCTTGACGAACTTCTCGTAGAGGTCCCGGCCGACCCGGCTGACCACCACGTCCTCGGAGTTGCGGATCTGCGGGCGCGGCTCCGCCACCTCCCTGAAGTAGGCCTCGAGCTGCGTGGAGTCGAGCTCCAGGCCGTAGAGCTTGTTCACCGTGTCGAGGTTGATCGGCATCGGCAGCAGCTTGCCCTGCACGCTCGCCAGCACGCGGTGCTCGTAGGGGCGCCAGGCGGTGAAGCGCGAGAGGTACGCGAAGACCTCGGCCGAGTTCGTGTGGAAGATGTGCGGACCGTAGCGGTGCACGAGCAGCCCCGCGTCGTCGTAATGGTCGTAGGCGTTCCCCGCGATGTGGGGCCGCTTGTCCACGATGAGCACCTTCTTGTTCGAGCCGCGGGCCAGCCGCTCCGCCGTCACGCATCCCGCGAACCCCGCTCCGACGACCAGGTAGTCGAACACGGTTGACCTCCCCTTCGGCCCGATCAACGGCGGACGTTTGTAGAAACATGACGGCGCATCGCTCCGCTCCCGCGGAGCAGGCCCTGCGGAATCCCCCGCGCCAGGGCCTGGGAACGGCGACCGCCAGACGCTGATGTGGTGACGGGCCGCGAAACTGCCAGAACCGTGCCAACGGCGCGGCCGCTCGTGCCGGAACCGCGTGTCAGCCGAGAGTGGCGGTGCGCTCGCTCGCCCAGCGGTGGAGCGAGCGCTCCAGCGGGGGCAGGAGGTGGCCGCGCTCGCTGCCGAGCGCGCTGTAGAGCGGGCGCCGCGCGGCCAGGCCGAGCGCCGGCGTCTGGCAGGCCTCGACGAGGCCGGGATCCAGGTCGGCGAGCCGCGCGGCCCGGCACGCGAACTCCGCCCACGAGAGCGCGCCGTCGTTGGCCAGATGCCACAGCCCGCGCTCGCCGTCCACGAGCAGGTCGAGGCTGGCCTCGACCAGGTCCGGCACGTACGTGGGCGAGACGATGGTATCGGCGGCGGCCCGGAAGCGCCGCCCGGCGGCCAGCGTGCGCAGCACGGCGGCGAGGAAGTTGTGCTCGTCTCCGGGCCCGAAGAAGGCCGCGGTGCGCACGATCAGGGCGGACGGCAGGATGCCGAGCACCCGCGACTCCGCGTGCGCCTTGCTCCGGCCGTAGACGCCCAGCGGCCGCACCCCGTCGCTCTCGACGTACGGCGTGCGCGCCGCCCCGTCGAACACGAGGTCGGAAGAGAAGGTCAGCAGCCGGGCGCCGCGATCGCGGCACGCGCGGGCGAGCACGGCCGGGCCGAGCGCGTTCTCGCGGTAGCACCGCTCCGCGTCGTTCTCCGCCTCGTCCACGCGCACGTAACCGGCGGCGTTCACCACCGCCCACGGCCGGTACCGCTCCAGCGCCTCGGCGACGCGGCGCGGATCGGCGACGTCCAGCTCCTGGCGCGTGAGCAGCCGGTGGGCCAGCCCGCGCAGCTCGCAGAACCGTGCGAAGGCGCGGCCGAGCGTGCCCGTCGCGCCGGTGATCAGGATCGGCGCCGCGTCGCTCGCCACCCCCGGCCCCGGCGCCGCCGCGGGCCGCCCCACCGGCGGGTAGAGCAGCCGCTCGGGCCGCCGCCACCAGCCCGGTGAGGCGAGCACGGGGT
Source organism: Vicinamibacteria bacterium (assembly GCA_036556645.1). Classification (GTDB taxonomy): domain Bacteria; phylum Acidobacteriota; class Vicinamibacteria; order Fen-336; family Fen-336; genus DATKEG01. The sequence goes on from DATBIZ010000126.1 coordinate 6,629, forward strand.
GGTCGTGCCGCCCGCGCGTGGCCAGGTCGCGGACCATGCGGCCCACGGCGGTTTCCCGTGGCACGCCGCCGCGCGTGTCGAAGACGCCCGGCTCGTAGTAGCCCTCGGCGCACGTGACCTGCTTGTGCCAGTCCCACGCGCCGAGCAGCGCCCACGCCGTCACGCTCCGCACGTCGATGCCGCGCCGGCGGGCGTCCCCCGCCGCGTCCCACGCCTCCTTCAGCCAGCGGAGCTGCTCCTCGCGGGTGCAGGCGGCCTGGACCTCGGTGATCGCGAGCGGGCGGCGGTACCGGCGCCACAGCTCGTCGATCAACGCGCCGTGGCCGGTGATGCCGCCTGCCCGTGCGCGCACCGCCTCGACGTCCGCGTAGGCCTGGGATCGGTTGCCGCCGCGCGCGCGCTCCGGGTAGCGGTGCCAGCGCGTGTCGAGCTGGCGGTCGCTGGTCAGGTAGTAGTTCACGCCGATCATGTCCGGCGCCGGCTCCCCGGTGAACCAGGCGAGCTCCTCCCCGGTGGCCCCGGCCTGGAGCAGCTCGGCCCACAGGGGATGGCGCGGCGTCATCAGCCCGCAGAGCAGGTCGAGGCTCAGCAGACGCCGGCGGTTCTCGTAGCGCGCCTGATAGGCGAGCCGGCGCGTGGCGTAGATCCGGCCGAAGTCCTCGGTCTGCACCAGCCGCGCGGCGGGGATCGCCTCGCGGATCGCGCGCATCGCCCGCGCGACCGCCCGGCACTGGACGAGCAACGCGCGCACGAAGGCGCGGAGGTCGCGCCGGTGCGGGTGCCAGAACCCGTAGAGCGCCCCGAACCGCGCCGTGGTGAGGGGCTCGTTGACCGGCGTGAAGTCCTCCACCCACGGGTAGCG
>DATBIZ010000127.1:0-2832 GCA_036556645.1 Vicinamibacteria bacterium
CCCGACGGGCGGGACAAGGTCGTGGACTGGTTCTACCGCTATTTGAAGGGACGCACGGACTACGACGCGCTGCCCCGCCAGTCGCCGCCCTACTGGGGCCGCTACGTCTTCGTGGACGCGAACCGCGACGCCCACCAGCTCTCGTTCGCGCCCACGCGCGCGGTGGCGGCCATGTTCCACGAGTGGCACCCGGCGGTGATCCACGACCTGCACGAGGGGATCCCGCTGCTGCTCACCTGGAACGGCACCGGGCCCTACAACCCGAACCTGGACCCGATCGTGCTCGCCGAGTTCCTGGAGATGAGCCTGCACGAGGTGCGGACGCTGACCGCCCTGGGCATGCCCGGCGTCTCCACCTGGAACTTCGGCGAGGGCTTCGGGCACCACTATCTCGACTCCGTGGCCATGAACCACAACGCGATCGGGCGCGGGTACGAGACCTTCGGCAACGCGACCGCGGAGACGGTGCGGCGCACCATCGACGAGAGCGACCTCACCCGCGAGTGGTGGCGGCCGGCCCCGCCCCCGGCGCGCACGTTCGCCTGGTCCCTGCGCGACCACGTCAACTACGCGCAGACGGCGGCGCTGGCCGCGCTCGACCACGTCGCCGCGCGCGCCCCGGAGTTCCTGCGGGGCTTCTACCGCAAGGGGTACAACTCCTGGCGCGCCGGCCTCGAGGGCACGCCGCGGGCGTTCGTGATCGGTCAGGACCAGGGCGACCGCCGCCGGGTCGCGGAGATGGTGAACCGTCTCCGGGACCAGCACATCGAGGTCGCGCGCGCGCGCGGTCCCTTCACGCTGGCCGAGGGCTCGTTCGGCGCCGGAGACTACGTCGTGCGTCTCGACCAGCCCTACCGGAACTACGCGGTGGACCTGCTGCTGCCCCAGCGCTTCCCCGCCGACTCCCCCCACCTGCCCTACGACGACGTCTCCTGGTCGCTGCCCGTGCACTACGGCGTGCAGGCGGCGGCGGTGTCCGATCCGCGCGTGGCCGACGTGGCGCTGGCGCCGATCACGGCCGCGCTCGCCCCCGAGGGCGCGGTCCGCGGCGGCGGCCCCGTGTTCGTGCTCGCCGACCAGGGCCAGGAGGCGCTGCTGGCCGCCCGCGTGCGGCTGGGCGCCTTCCCGCTCGAGATCGCGCGCGAGCCGTTCGAAGCCGGCGGGCGCCGCTACCCGCGCGGCTCCTGGGTGCTGCCCGCCGGCACGGGCCTCGAGGCCGCGCTGGGTCCGGTCGCCCGGGAGCTGGCGCTCGACTTCGAGGGGCTGGAGGCGGCTCCCGCGGTCGCGCGCGACGCGGCGCCGGCGCCGCGCATCGGGGTGTGGGTGCCCTGGGCGGACACCGACAGCATCGGCTGGCTGCGCTACACGCTCGACCGCGCGCGCGTTCCGTTCGTCTACCTGCGCGACGAGGACGTCCGGGCGGGCGCGCTGCGCGAGAAGGTGGACCTCGTCGTGTACGGCCAGGTCCGGCTCGACCTTGCGGCGCAGGTCCACGGGATCCCGAAGACCTGGGGACCCATGCCGTTCACGCGCACGCCGGAGTTCCCGAGCCACGGCGTGCCCGCCGCCTCCGACGACATCACCGGCGGGATCGGCTGGGCCGGCCTCGTCGAGCTGCAGCGCTTCGTCGAGGAGGGTGGCCTGCTGGTGACGATGGGCAGCGGCTCGGCGCTGGCGCTCGAAGGTGGCCTCGTGCGCGGGGTGCGCCGCGCGGCCGCCGCGGACGTGCGCACCCCGGGGGTCGAGCTGCGCGCCCGCTTCGCGCAGCCTTCCCACCCGCTCGCCCACGGCTATACGGCGGAGACGTCGGTGTTCCGCACCAACCTGCCCCTCTACGACGCGCCGCGGCGGTGGCTGGAGGCCGCGTATTGCACCTCGTGCCTGGACGGGCCGGAGGACCGCTCCGGCGTCGTGTTGGAGTGGGGAGGCGGCGAGGGCGCGATGGTGGTCAGCGGCGGCGCGCGCGGAGAATCGGCGCTGCGCGGGCGGCCCGCGATCCTCGACCTGCCCCTGGGCCGCGGGCGGGTGGTCGCGTTCAACTTCAACCCGGTCCACCGCGACCTGAACCGCTCGGACCACCGCCTGCTGTGGAACGCGCTCCTGAACTGGAAGCGGCTCCTGGCGTCATCTCGGGGGGATCGCGTGGCGCGCCGCGCTGCGCGCTAGGCCTTCTCCGCCCGGTAGTCTCGAGTGAACGCCGCTTCCGCGTCGATCAGGACGCGGTTGACGAACCAGCAGTGCGGGCAGGCCACGGGCGCGCTCTCCAGCGACTCGCCCGGCCGCGCCTCGTAGACGACCACGAACGCCCCGCCGCACTTGTCGCAGCGGTTCGGCCCGCCGGGAGGCGCGGCCGGCCGGGGCGCCGCGGCCGGGGCGGCGGGCGCGACGGCGCCGCCGGCCGCGGCCGGCGTCTGGCGCAGCGCCTCGCGGATCGAGTCGGCCAGCCGGCCCTGCGGCGCGACCACGGTCATCCCGCGCACGCGCGCCGCGGGCGCGTCGAGGGTGATGGACCAGCGGTCGGCCAGCTTGACCAGCGAGACCATCCAGTCGCCGGTGTCGCCGCGGCCGGCGAGCGCCTTGCGGACGTCCACCTCGGCCTGCTCGCGCTCTTCCTTCGAGCAGCCGGCGCAGAGAACCTTGACGGGCATGGCGCGCGCGGGAAGTGTACCGTATCATCCGCCCCATGCGCGCGAACCGGCAGCTCGGCCTGACCCTGCTCGGCGTGTGGCTGATCGCGCACGCCGTCTTCTCGATCACGACCTACGCGATCCCCGGCACGGCGCTGCTGCTGGCGGTGCTCGCGTTCGCGGCCGGGCTGCTGATCCTGCTCGG
>DATBIZ010000128.1:0-5887 GCA_036556645.1 Vicinamibacteria bacterium
CGAGGTGCAGGATCCGCACCACCGCGGGCGCGAGCTCCCCGGGTTCGGCGTCAGGGCGTGACACGATCAATCAGATCAAAAAGAGCACACAAATGGTCCTGATGATAGCGCCCGCCCCGGGGACCCGTGATCTGGCGCACAAGGCTTGACGTCGCGCGCGCAACGCGCAACGCGCCGGGCGGCGGATTGACCGCCTTTCGCGGATATGGATACTGACGACAGGACCTTGGCCCCGCCCTGGCTGCCCGCGCGCCGCCCCTCCCTGGCCAGACGGGCGCCGGCTGCGCGCGCGACCGTGGCTCCTCCGGCTTCCAGGCTGTGACCGCCGCCGTGAGCCGCCCGGGCGCCGGCCGCTCGATCGCGCGGCGGCTCTTCCGCGTCAGCTACCTGAGCAGCATCGCCGCCCTGCTGAGCGCCACCGTGGCTTTCGCCGTCTACGACGTGCACGAGTCGCGGCGGACGCTGGAGCGCCGGCTGGCCACCGACGCACGCATCATCGGCTCGAACACCGTCGCCGCCCTGCTCTTCGACGACGAGCCGTCGGCGAGCGCCACCCTGGCCGCCCTGCGCGCGGAGCCCTACGTGGTCGCGGCCGGCATCCTGCAGCCGGGCGGCCGGCTCTTCGCCGCCTACTCGCGCGACGGCGGCGCGGTCGTCGCGCCCGCGTTGCAGGACGCCGGGCACCGCTACGGGGAGGACGGCCTGACCCTGGTCCACCCGATCGTGCTCGACGGCGCCGCGGTGGGGACCGTGTTCATCCGCTCCGAGCTGCACGAGGTCACGGAGCGGATCGCGCGCTACGCGGGCGTGGCCGTGCTGGTGTTCCTGGGCTCGCTGCTCACCGCCCTGCTGATCGCCGCGCGGGCGCAGCGGGCGATCGTGGTACCCATCCGCGACCTCGCGGAGACGGCGGGCATGGTCTCCGCGCGCAAGGACTACGCGGTGCGCGCCACCGTGGAAGGCGAGGGGGAGTTGCGGCAGCTCGTGGACACCTTCAACGAGATGCTGGCCCAGATCCAGGCCCGCGACGACGAGCTGCGGGCGGCGCGCGACGGCCTCGAGCAGCGCGTGCAGGAGCGCACCGAGGAGCTGTCCGCGCTGAACTCCGAGCTGGAGGCGTTCACCTACTCGGTCTCGCACGACCTGCGGGCGCCGCTGCGCCACATCCACGGGTTCGTGGACCTGCTGCAGCGGCGGGCCGCCGACACCCTCGACGACACCAGCCGGCGCTACCTCGAGACGATCGCCTCCGCCGCGAAGAAGATGGGCCAGCTCGTTGACGACCTCCTCGCGTTCTCGCGGATGGGCCGGGTGGAGCTGCGCCGCGGCCGCGTCTCCCTGCAGCCGGTGGTCGAGGACGTGATCCGCGAGCTGCGCGAGCACGAGCCCGGGCGCGCGGTCGTGTTCCAGACCGCGCCGGACCTGCCGGAGGTGGCCGGCGACGCCGCCACCCTGCGCGTGGTCCTGTCCAACCTGATCTCGAACGCGCTCAAGTACACCCGCACCCGGGAGCGGGCCGAGATCCAGATCGGCACCCTGCCCGCCAACGGCGCCGACGAGGCCGTGATGTACGTGCGCGACAACGGCGTCGGGTTCGACATGCAGTACGCCGACAAGCTGTTCGGCGTGTTCCAGAGGCTGCACCGCTCCGACGAGTTCGAGGGCACCGGCATCGGGCTGGCCACCGTCCGGCGTATCGTGCACCGGCACGGGGGACGCGCCTGGGCGGAGGCGGTGCCCGACGTCGGCGCGACCTTCTACGTGTCGCTGCCCCGCCCCGCGCGGGACGGCGAGGGCGCGCGCGGCTAGGGCCCAGGTCAGCTTCACGGTCGCGCATGCTGACGTCCCCATGACCGGTCCCTCGCCCGAGCTCGAGCCCGACGCCGACGCGATGCGCCGGCTCGTCGCCGCGGCGCTCCAGCGGGTCGTCGCGCACGTCGAGTCGTTGCCCCGGCAGCCGGCGGTGGACGTCGAAGGGGCGGCCGAGGCCGCGCGGGCGCTGGTCGAACGCCTGCCCGAGACCGGGGCGCCCCTCGACGCCGTCCTCGACCTGCTGTTCGAGCGCGCGGTGCCGAAGAGCTTCAACACGGCCGGCCCCGGCTACCTCGCCTACATCCCCGGCGGCGGGCTCTTCCACGCGGCGGTGGCGGACCTGATCGCGGACGCCGTCAACCGCTACGTGGGGGTGTGGCAGGCGGCGCCGGCGCTGTCGCAGCTCGAGGCGAACGTGGCGCGCTGGTTCTGCGACCTCGTCGGGTATCCCCAAGGATCGCTGGGGCTCCTCACCAGCGGCGGCTCGCTCGCCAACTTCGTGGCGCTGGCCACCGCTCGCCGCGAACGGCTGCCGGAGGACTTCCTGCGCGGCGTGCTCTACGCCTCGGACCAGACGCACCACTCGGTGCAGAAGGCGGCGCTTCTGGCCGGCTTCCCCGCCGGCCGCGTGCGCGAGGTGCCGAGCGACGGGGGTTTCCGGATGCGCGTGGACGCGCTGCGCGACGCGGTGGCCGCCGACCGTGCGCGCGGGCTCACGCCGTTCCTGGTCGTCGGCAACGCGGGCACCACGAACACGGGGGCGGTGGACGACCTCGACGCGCTGGCCGGCGTCGCGGCCGCGGAAGGGCTCTGGCTGCACGTGGATGCCGCCTACGGCGGCTTCTTCCTCTTGACCGAGCGCGGGCGCGAGGCGATGCGCGGCATCGCGCGCGCCGACTCGGTGACCCTCGACCCGCACAAGGGCCTGTTCCTGCCCTACGGCACCGGCGCGCTGGTCGTCCGCGACGGCGGCGCGCTGCGCCGCGCGCACGGCCTGCACGCCGACTACCTGCCCTCGCGGCCGCCGGATCCCGAGTTCGTGGACTGGAGCGAGGTCTCGCCCGAGCTGTCACGCCCCTTCCGCGGCCTCCGCGTGTGGCTGCCGGTGAAGCTGATGGGGATCGCGCCCTTCCGGCGCGCGCTGGACGAGAAGCTCGACCTCGCGGCGTCGGCCTCGGCGGAGCTGCGCCGGATCGCCGGGATCGAGATCGTGGCGGAGCCGCAGCTTTCCCTTCTCGCCTTCCGTCTCGTGCGGGAGGGTCTCGACCCCGCCAGCCTGGATGCCTTGAATCGCCGGTTCCTGGAGCGGGTCAACGCGCGAAAGCGCGTCTACCTCACCGGCACCGTGGCGCACGGCCGGTTCGTCTTGCGGATCTGCGTCCTGTCCTTCCGCACGCACCAGGACCGGATGACCGCCGCCCTCGAGGACATCCGCGCCGCGTCGGCCGAGGTCCTGCCGTCCCGAGTCGGGCTATAGTTCCGCTCGTGCGCACACTGCTTCTGGCCGTGGCCGTGCTGCCGGTCGTGCCCACCCCCGCCGCCGCCGAGTCCGTCCAGTACACCGTGGACGAATCGCGCAGCGCGGTCCGCGTCCATGTCGGCAAGAGCGGCGCCTTCTCGTTCGCGGGACACCGCCACGAGGTGGACGCGCCGGTGACCGGCAGCGTCACCGCCGACCCGGCGGCCCTGAACGCGTCCTCGGTGGACCTGCGCTTCGCCAGCGCGCGGCTGCGCGTGCGGCCGGAGGGAGAGCCCGAGGGCGACGCGCCGAAGGTGCAGGAGGTGATGCACGGGCCGAAGGTGCTCGACGCGGGCCGCTTCCCCGAGATCCGCTTCGTCTCGAAGGCCGTCCGCGGCCAGGGGTCGGGGCCGGCCTACGACCTCGTCATCGTCGGCGACCTGACGCTCCGCGGCGTCACGCGCGAGCTCTCCGTGCCGGCGCGGGTGACCGTGGACGGCCGGACGCTCACCGCCACCGGGAAGCTGGCGCTGCGCCACGACCAGTTCGGCCTGAAGCCGGTCAGCGCGGCCGGCGGGACCGTGAAGGTCGCCAACGAGCTGCGGGTGGACTTCACGATCGTCGCCGACCGGCGCTGACCTCCTCTTAGAAGGACAGCCGCGCCCCGAGCTGGATCCGCCGCATGTCGCGCGCGGAACGGATCTTCGCGAACGTGGCCGGGGCGTTCAGCGACGTGCCGGGGTTGGTCAGGTTGACGAAGTTGAACGCGTTGGTCGCCTCGGCGCGAAGCTGCAGCACCGCGCGCCCGGGCATCCCGATGTCGCGGAACACTCCCAGGTCCACGTTCCGGTAGCCGGGCCCCTCCACGATGCTCCGCCCCGCGGTCCCGTCGCGGCCGATGGCCGGCTGCGCGAAGGCCGCCGTGTTGAACCACCGCTCGATCAGCTCCTCGCGCGGACGGCCGCTGTCGAGCTTCGGGTCGCCGATGATGTCGGCGCGGTCGTTGGTGAGGCCGTCGAGGTTGCGGTCCTGCCCCGCGCTGATCGTGAGCGGCGTCCCGCTCTGCAGGGTCACGATCGTGGAGATGGTCCAGTCGTCGAGCAGGGTGCGGAGCAGCGAGCCGGAGCCGCTCAGGTAGTCGAGCCGCCAGATCGCGGAGAGCACGAAGCTGTGCGTGCGGTCGGCCGAGGTGCGCGCGCGCTCGAGGTCCAGCCGGTTCGAGTTCTGCACCGCGGGCAGGCCTCCGCCCTGGTAGTCCACGTCCTCGAGCGCCTTGCCGAACGTGTAGTAGGCCTTGGCCGAGAAGCGCTGGCCGCGGCGCTCGGCCGCGAGCTGCAGGCCGTGGTAGTCGCTGGTGAAGATGGACTCCAGCACGCGCGCCGAGCCGATGGTGCCGGGCAGGTACGGCCGCCGCGCGTTCACGTTCGCGGTGGTCGCGCCCGGGCCGAACACGGGATAGTTCTTGTCCACGCTCGCCGGCAGGTTGCGTCCGAGCGCCGCCACGTACGACGCGGTCACGCTGAGGCTCCGCAGCAGCTCCTTCTCGACCGTCAGGTTCATCTGGTAGGTCTTCTGCCAGACGAAGTCGAGCGACGGCCCGAAGACCTGGGCGGGCAGCGTGAAGCGCGGGCGGGCCGGGTCGTAGTTGAACGGGAACGGCCCTACCCCGCCGGGCAGGTTGCCGTAGGGGTCGGTCAGCGTCCTCACCGTGGGGAACGACTGCCGCACCGTGAACGGCTGGTTGTCCGCGGTCGTGTTCCACTCGTTGCCGGTGATGCTGCCGTAGAAGATGCCGGCCGCCGCGCGCACCGACATGCGGCCGTCGCCCTGCGGGTCCCAGTTGATGCCGAGGCGCGGCGCCAGGTTGTTCCAATCGGTCTTCACGATGCCGCGGCCGATTCCCTCGTCGCCCGGGAAGAGCAGGCCCGGCGGCGCGTTGGGCGACACCACCGACCGCGCGCCCGGCACGAACGCCAGCTTGCGGTTCTGGGGGTCCGTGAACGGGAGCTGCAGGTCGTACCGCAGGCCGAGGTTCACCGTCACGCGCGGGTGGACGCGGAAGTCGTCCTGCGCGAACAGGCTGATGTAGGCGCCGTTGTCGGTCTTCCGCACCGGCGCGTCCTGCGTCATGGTGGCGGGCAGGCCGAGCAGGAAGTCCGCGTAGGCGTTGCCGGTCTTGCTGCCGTTGAACGAGAAGACGCCGTAGTTGTCGAGCAGGGTGTCGTGCACGATCTTCTCGTAGGAGACCTCGCCACCCACCTTGAACGAATGGTTCCCCCGGGCGACGCTCAGCGCGTCCTTGACCGCGAAGTAGTCGCTGCCGGCGTCGGGGCCGGCGATCGCTGTCTGGCCGGTGAAGTAGCCCGACACGGTCAGGCGCGGCAAGGTGGGGTCGCCCTGGATCTGGAAGCGCGAGCCGAGGTCGCCCAGCGAGATCGCGGGGTTGTTCACGCGCCCGCCGAACTGGCGCATGTAGGTAACGCGGAACTGGTTGATCGTGCTGGAGCTGAGCGTCCAGGTGTGGGCGAGGTTCACGTTGTGCTGCGTCCAACGGAAGTCGCGGTCCACCCACGGGATGTTGCCCGTGCCGGTGAGCGGCTGGGTGTCGGTGCCCTT
>DATBIZ010000129.1:0-1588 GCA_036556645.1 Vicinamibacteria bacterium
GGCCTGTCCTCGAGGACGTAGGCTGCCGCACGCAGCGGCAGGCCGTCCGCGGCGTGGCCGCTGGCCATCGCGCGCGCCACGTCGGCCGGCAGCGGCGGCGCGTCGCCGCGCTCGGCCGCGAGGCGCGCCTCGGCGGCGGCGGCGATGTCGGCCGCGTTGCGCAGCGTGTAGCCCTTCCGCGCCCGCACGGTCAGCCCGGGTCGCTTCACCTCGACGCGCAGGCGGCGCCAGTCGAGGGCGCTCTTCCCCGGCGGCGGCGCGTAGCCGAGGAGGTAGTGCACGCGCGATTCCGCGGCCGCGCGCAGCGCGCCGCCCGCGAGGTCGTTGCTGTGCCGCAGCGCGAAGCCGCCCGTGTCCTCGGCCAGGCCGGTCGCGCCCGCGAACGCGAAGTCCACCTGCTCGGCGCGCATCAGCGACATCTCGGACGGGTTGGCCGAGCTACCGAACGTGGCCACCGCCTCTTCGAGGCCCGCCACCAGCCCGCGCACGTCGATCGAGTACACGGCGATGTTCGCCTCGCGGCAACGGCCGGCCACCTCCTGCACGAAGCCCAGCTCGGAGTCGCTCAGGAAGCCCTCGGTGAGCAGCAGCAGCGACTTCCGGCCGCGCACTCCGCTGAGCGCGAACACGGCGCGGTCCACCACGGAGAGGACGTCGCGCGTGCGGTTGCGCCGGCGCGCGTCGATCTGTTGCGCACGCGAGCGGACCATCGCGTAGCAGGCGGCCGGCGGCTGCAGCGGGTCGCAGACCGCGCGGGCCAGGAACCTCTGCCTCACGCGTTCCGTCAGGTTGGAGCCGGGAGGGAACGGCGAGGCCGGCGGCTGGCCGGTCGGCGGCCCCTGCGGGGCCGGCGCGGCCGGGCCTCCCGGCGCGCCCCCCGCGCCGTCCTCCATCCCTTCGTAATGGGTGATCCGGAAGGCCTCCCACTCGCTGATCGCGTCCGCGGCGTTGTCCAGCAGCCTCCGCCCGCGCACACGGGCGGCGAGGGCGGCCACGTCGTCGCGCCCCTCCGGTATCCGCGCGCTCCACCATGCGTCGCCGCTGCTCGTGGCGAAGACCAGCTCGTCGCCGTCGGCCAGCCCCTCCTCGAGCAGGCGCAGGATGGCGCGGCGGACGTCTTCACGGCGGCTCGGCGCCAGGCTCACGTCGTCCACCAGCAGCACGAACGAGCGGCCGGCGGTGGCGGCGCCGCCCTGGTTGCTGGCCACGGCGCGCGCCCGTGGCGGCGCCGGCGAGGGGGCCGCACGCTCCACGGCGATGGCCTCGAAGCTGGCGATCGGCTGGGGCTGGCCGTCTTCCCACAGCGCGAAGTCGTCGGCGGTGAGGCCGCGCACGAGCTGTCCGGAGCGGTCGAGCACGACCGCGTCCACGGTCACCAGCTCCACCTGCGAAGCGAAGCGCGGCGGCTGAGGCGGCGCGGGCGCGGCCGCGATCAGGGCGAGCGCCGAAGAGGCGGCACGCGCGCGCCGGGTCATCGCAGCAGCCCGTGGATCGCGCGCACGGACCCGGCCGCGCCGTAGAGCGCCAGCGCGAACAGCACGGCCATCGCCACGTGCTCCCACCAGCGGTTGCCGTGCGCGCGCCCGAT
>DATBIZ010000130.1:0-2424 GCA_036556645.1 Vicinamibacteria bacterium
CGCTCCACCCAGCCACGCAGGTCCGCGAACGCCTCCTCGAGGCGCGAGGCGCCGAGCGCGAGCGCGGCCGCCTCCGCCACCTGGTCGTTCGCGTGCTCCAGGAAGCGCGCCGCGAACGGCACCGCGCCGGCCCCGGCCAGGCGCAGCAGCGCGGAGAGCGCCTCGCCCATCACCTCGGGCTCGTCGCCGCCGAGCGCGCGCAGCCGCAGCAGCGGCACCCCGTCCTGGCCGCCGCGATAGGCGATGGCGCGCGCGGCCGAGATGCGCACCGGCGCCTCGCGGTCGGCCAGCAGGTCGCCCAGCTCCACCAGCGCGTCGCGATAGCCCATGCGCACCAGGCCGAAGGCGCAGGCGCCCCGCAGGTCCGTGGCGGTGTCCACCTTGCCGCCGAAGACCGGCTCCATCTGCACGTGACGGATGCCGCGCAGGAACACGACCGCGGCGTCGTCGCCGATCCGGTAGAGCGCCTCCGCGATCGCGGCCTTGGCCGCGCAGCCCGGGTCGGACGCGGCGCCGTCCGGGAACAGGCGCTCGAACGCGCCGGCGAGGTCCCCGCAGAGCGGCGCGATCTCCAGCTCGCCGCACAGCCGCGCCGCCTTCGCCACCGCGAACGAGCTTCGGCCGCCGAGCGCGGCGCGCAAGAGCGCCAGCGACTCCGGCGCGCGCGGCGCCTGGCGCACCGCGTCGAGCGCGGCGAGGGTGTCTTCGAGCTTGCGACGGGGCGGCACGGCGGGAGCCGCGCTCAGCCGCGCATCGGCCGGACGGCGGGGTCCACCCGCAGCTCGGTGCCGGTCGCCTTCTTCACCTCGTCCACGGTGGTGTCCGGCGCGATCTCGCGCAGCACCAGGCCGTCGCCGGTCACCTCGATCACCGCCATGTCCGTGACGATCAGGTCCACGCAGCGGCGGCCGGTCAGCGGCAGCGTGCAATGCTCCAGGATCTTCGGCGACCCGTCTTTGGCGGTGTGCTCCATGGTGACCACGACCCGCTTCGCGCCGGAGACCAGGTCCATCGCGCCGCCCATGCCCTTGACCATCTTGCCCGGGATCATCCAGTTGGCCAGGTTGCCCTCGCGGTCCACCTGCAGCGCGCCGAGGATCGTCAGGTCCACATGGCCGCCGCGCACCATGGCGAAGGAGTCCGCGCTCGAGAAGTAGGACGTGCCCGGCAGCTCGGTGACCGTCTCCTTGCCCGCGTTGATCAGGTCGGGATCCTCCTGCCCGGGCTCGGGGTACGGGCCCACGCCGAGCATGCCGTTCTCGGAGTGGAGCACGATGGAGACGCCGGCCGGGATGTAGTTCGAGGCCAGCGTGGGCATCCCGATCCCGAGGTTCACGTAGGCGCCGTCCTTCATCTCGAGGGCGGCCCGCCGCACGATCCGCTCGCGCTTGGGGTCGGTCTCGACGCCCATCTGCCCGCGCAGCGTGCGCTTCTCGATCCGCTTCTCGTAGTCGCGTCCCTGGAACACCCGCTGTACGAAGATGCCCGGGGTGGCCACCGCGTCCGGGTCGAGCGCGCCCGGCGGTACGAGCTGCTCCACCTCGGCGATCGTGGTCCGCGCGGCCATCGCCATCACCGGGGCGAAGTTCCGCGTGGTGCGCCGGTAGAGCAGGTTGCCCAGGTGGTCGCCCTTCCAGGCCTTCACGAACGCGTACTCGGCCCGGAGCGCGGTCTCGAGAACGTGCGCGCGGCCGTCGAACCAGCGCACGTCTTTGCCCTCCGCCACCGTGGTGCCGTACGCGGTCGGGGTGTAGAAGGCGGGGATGCCCGCGCCGCCCGCGCGCATGCGCTCGGCGAAGGTGCCCTGCGGGTTGAGCTCCACCTCGATCTCGCCGGCGAGCGCCATCTTCTCGAACACCTTGTTCTCGCCGACGTAGGTGGAGATCATCTTCTTCACCTGCCCGTTCTGGAGCAGGTACGTGATGCCGAAGTCGTTGGTGCCGGCGTTGTTGCTGATCATGGTGAGGTTCTTCGCGCCCTGGTCCCGCAGCGCCCGGATCAGGTTCTCCGGGATCCCGCACAGCCCGAAGCCGGACACCATGATCGAGGCGCCGTCGGGGATGTCGCGCACCGCCTCGGCCGCGTCCGTGACCACCTTCTGCATCCGGAAGAGTGTACCGTCTCGAACGGTCGTCCTGCGGTGGCGTGGGACGCACGGAGTGGCATGAGGCGAGGTGGTCGCGAGCGCGCGCTGAGCGAATGTGCGCGGGCCGTTGACCGTGCCCCCTGGCGCCCCGAACATGGAGGGAGGAGGAGCGCCATGCCCCAACACGACCCGACGCGCCCGGATCCCGGCCGTCCCGACAACCCGCGGCGTCCGGGCGACGCGGGCCAGCCGGCCGGGCTCGATCCCACGCGCGACCCGCAGAAGCCGGGCCCCCCGGACGGCCCGCGCGACTCGCGCACGCCGCCACCGTCGGCGAT
>DATBIZ010000131.1:0-5099 GCA_036556645.1 Vicinamibacteria bacterium
CGGCGGCGCGTGCTCCCGCGCGTGGACGCCTTGCGCGACGCGCTGGCCCAGCTCGCCGCGGGCGCGATCGCCCTGCACGCGGCCGGCAAGCTCCACTGCGACATCAAGCCGCTCAACGTGCGGGTGACCCCGGAAGGCCGCGTGGTGCTGCTCGACTTCGGGCTGGTCAGCGAGGGCGCGGGCGAGACCGCGCTGGGCGAGGGCGGCATCGCGGGGACGGTGCCTTACATGTCGCCGGAGCAGGGGACGGGCGGGCCGATGACCCCGGCCAGCGACTGGTACAGCGTGGGCGCGATGCTCTACGAGGCGCTCACGGGCACGGTCCCGTTCCACGGCACCGTGGCCGACGTGCTGCGCGCGAAGCAGCAGCACGAGCCGCCGCCGCCCTCGCGGCTGGCGCCCGCCACCCCGGGGGACCTCGACGAGATCTGCCAGGGGCTGCTCCGCCGCGACCCGGAGCGGCGGCTCGGCGGCGCCGAAGTGCTGACGCGGCTCGGCCGGCGGACCGTCCGCGCGCCCGAGGCCGAGACCGCGGCGGTGCCCCTCATCGGCCGCGAGGCGCACCTGCGCGCGCTCGAGGACGCGTTTGCGGCCTCGCGCGCCGGACGCGCCGTGGTCGTGTACGTGCGCGGCGCCCCGGGCGTGGGCAAGACCGCGCTCGTGCAGCGCTTCCAGGAGCGCTTGCGGGAACGGCGCGAGGCCGTGGTCCTCTCCGGCCGGTGCTTCGAGCGCGAGTCGGTGCCGTACAAGGCGCTCGACACCCTGGTCGAGGCGCTCGCGCGCCATCTCGACACGCCGGGCGAGTCCCACCTCGCCCGTTTGCCGGCGCGCGACGCGGCCGCGCTGGCGCGGATCTTCCCGGTGCTGACCCAGGTGCCCGGGATGCCGCCGCCGCCGGAGGGGGAGTCGGCGAGCCGTCCGGAGCGCCGGCGCCGCGCCGTCGGCGCGCTGCGCGAGCTGTTCCGGGCGCTCGCCGCCCGCCGTCCGCTCGTGCTCGCGATCGACGACCTGCAATGGGGCGACCTCGACAGCGCGCGCCTGCTCGGGGAGCTGCTGGCGGTCAAGGATCCGCCGCCGCTGCTGCTGCTCGCCGCCCACCGGACCGAGCCGCGGCGCTCGCCGTTCCTGGACACCTTCCACGCGCTGGCCGAGCGCGCACGACCGGCGGTGCACTCCGAGGTGCTGCCGATCGCCGAGCTGAGCGTGGCCGATGGCGAGGCGCTCGCGCGGGCGCTGCTGCGCGACGCCGCCCCCGGCCTGACCGACGCGATCGCGCGCGAGTCCGGCGGCAACGCGCTGTTCATCTCGGAGCTGGCGCGCCACTCCAAGGGCAGCGGGATGCTGGAGGCGGTCACGTTCGAGGGCATGATCCGCGCCCGGGTCGGCCGCCTGCCGTTGCCCGCCCAGCGGCTGCTCGAGGTCGTATCGGTGGCGGCCCGCCCCGTGCTGGTGGAGGTGGCGCGCACGGCCGCCGGTGGCGGGCCCGAGGACCAGCCGGCCCTCGCGCAGCTGCGCGCGGCCGACCTCGTCCGGCTGCACGGTCCGATCCCGCGGTTGGAGGTGGCGCACGACCGGATCCGCGAGGTGGTGGTGGGGGCGCTGGAGCCGGAGGCCCTGCGCGAGCGCCACCTGCACCTGGCGCGGGCGCTCGAGGCGTCCGGCCGCGGCGACGACGAGGCGCTGGCCGTGCACTTCCACGGGGCCGGCGACCCGGAGCGCGCCGCCGGGTACGCCGCCGGCGCGGCCGCGCAGTCGGCCCAGGCGCTGGCCTTCGACCGCGCGGCCCGCCTGTTCCGCCTGGCCCTCGAGCTGCGCGGCCCCGCGCACGGGGACGCGCCGCGGCTGCAGGTGGACCTGGCGGAAGCGCTCGCCAACGCCGGCCGCGGCGGGGACGCCGGCCACGCCTACGCGGCGGCAGCGGCCCGGGCTCCCGAGGCCGAGGCGCTGGAGCTGCGGCGCCGGGCGGCCGAGCAGTTCCTCCGCGCCGGGCACGTCGACCTCGGCCTGGAGGCGATCGTGGCCGTGCTGCGGTCGCTCGGCATGGGTCTCGCGCGCTCGCCGCGCCGCGCGCTGGTCTCGCTGATGCTGCGCCGGCTCTGGCTGCGCGTGCGCGGCCTGGAGTTCCGGGAGCGCGACGCGGGCGCGGTCCCGCCGGGCGAGCTGATCCGGATCGACGCCTGCTGGTCCGTGGCGATCGGCCTCAGCCTGGTGGACACCGTCCGCGCCGCCGACTTCCAGGCCCGCCACCTGCTGCGGGCGCTGCGCGCCGGCGAGCCGTACCGCATCGCCCGCGCGCTGGCGCTGGAGTCGGGGCACAGCGCCGCCGGGGGCGCCCCCGCGCAGGCGCGCACCCAGGGCCTGGTCACGAAGGCGAGCCGCCTCGCCGAGCGGCTGCAGCACCCCCACGCGCTCGGCCTCGCCTCCTCGATGGCGGGCCTCACCGCCTGCCTCGAAGGGCGCTTCCAGACCGCGCTCGCGCGCTGCGACGAGGCCGCGCGCATCCTGCGCGAGCGCTGCACCGGAGTCGCGCAGGAGCTGGACACCGCGCACAGCTACGCGCTGATGGCGCTCAGCTACCTCGGCGAGACGCGGGAGCTGGCCCGCCGCCTGCCCGCGCTGCGGCAAGACGCCGCCGACCGGGGCGACCTGTTCGGCTCCATCCGGCTGCGCACGCGCGGGCTCTGCTTTTCGCTGCTCGCCGCGGACGACCCGGAGCAGGCGCTGAGCGAGGTCGAGCAGGCGATCGCGACCTGGTCGCAGCGGGCCTTCCACAACCCGCACTACAACGCGCTCTGGGCGCGCGCGACGGTCGCGCTCTACCGGGGCGACGGCGGGCGAACGCTCGCGCTGCTGAAGGAGCACGGTCCCGCGTTGCGCCGCTCGATGGTGCTCCGCGCCCAGTTCGCCCGGATCGAGGTGCTCTGGCTCAGGGCGCGCGGCGCGCTCGCCGCGGCGGTCGCCACGCCGGCCGAAGACCCGGCTCCGCGCCTGGCCGCGGCCGGCACCGAAGCCCGCCGCCTTCGCGGCGAAGGAGCGCCCTGGGCCAACGCGCTCGCCGGCCTCGTGCAGTCGGCGGTCTGCGCGTGGCAGGGCGATCGCGCGCGCGCCGTGCTCCTGCTGGAGGAAGCCGGGCAGGCCGCGGGCGCGGCGCACATGGGGCTGCACGCGGCGGCCGCGCGTCGTCGGCGCGGGGAGCTGATCGGAGGGGCCGACGGGGAGGCGCTCGTCCGCGAGGCCGACGCCTGGATGCGCGGCCAGGACGTCCGCGACCCCGGGCGGATGGCCGCGCTGATCGCGCCGGGCCGGTGGAGCTGAATCGCCTCAGCGCCGCGTGCGGAACTGCAGCGCCTCGGCCAGGTGGGTCGCGCCCACGCGCTCGGCCTCTCCGAGGTCCGCGATGGTCAGGGCCACCTTCAGCACGCGGTCGTGCGATCGGCCGGTGAGGCCCAGGCGATCCACGGCGGTGGCCAGGAGGTGCACGGCGGCGCCGTCGAGCTTCACCGTCGCTCGCAGCCGCGCCGCGTCGAGGGCCGCGTTGGGCGCGTCCGAGCCGCCGCGGGAGCGGGCGGCCTGCCGCTCGCGCGCGGCGTGGACGCGTCGCGCCACCGCGGCCGAGCTCTCGCCCGGCGGCGCCGACAGCTCCGCATAGGACAGCGCCGGCACGTCGGCGTGCAGGTCGATCCGGTCGAGCAGCGGCCCGGAGATCCGCGCGCGGTAGGCCTCGATCCGGTGCGGCGTGCAGGTGCAGCCCCGCCGGGGGTCGCCGAGGTGCCCACACGGGCAGGGGTTCATCGCGGCCACGAGCTGGAAGCGCGCGGGCAGGCGCAGCGTCCCCCGCACGCGCGCGATCGTCACCGCGTGCTCCTCGAGCGGCTGCCGCAGCGCCTCCAGCGTGCGGCGGCGGAACTCGGGCAGCTCGTCGAGGAAGAGCACGCCGTGATGGGCGAGCGTCACCTCGCCCGGACGCGGGTGGGAGCCGCCGCCGACCAGCGCGGCATCGCTGATCGTGTGGTGCGGGCTGCGGAACGGGCGCTCGTGGAGCAGCCCCGGCACGCGCGCGCCCCAGGCCGAATGGATCGCGGTCGCCTCGAGCGCCTGCGCCGCGGTGAGCGGGGGCAGGATCGAGGCGAGCCGGCGCGCCAGCATCGTCTTGCCGGAGCCCGGTGGCCCCGTGAGCAGCAGGTTGTGCCCACCGGCGGCCGCGATCTCGAGCGCGCGCCGGCCCAGGACCTGCCCGCGCACGTCGGCGAGGTCGGCGGCCGGTGAGACCTCCCCGGCACGGCGCGGCGCCGCGGCCGGTGCCGGCCGGTCCGCGCGCCCGGCCAGGGCCACCGCCTCCGGCAGCGTCTGCACCGGATAGACGCGCACGCCCTCGACCAGCGCCGCCTCGCCCGCGTTCGCCGCCGGCACGAGCGCGGCGGCCAGGCCGCTGCGCCGCGCGGTCAGCATCATCGGCAGCACGCCGCTGACCGGCCGGATCGCGCCGTCGAGCGCCAGCTCGCCGACGAGCAGCAGGTCGCCGAGCGCGGCCGCCGGCACCGCGCCGTCCGCGGCGAGCAGGCCGACGGCCGTGGCCAGGTCGTACGAGGACCCGGTCTTGCGCAGGCTGGCCGGCGCCATGCTGACCGTGATCCGGCGGTCCCACTTGAAGGCGAAGCCGCAGTTGCGCAGCGCGGCGCGGATGCGTCCTTCGCTCTCCTTGATGGACGAGTCGGGCAGGCCGAGCACGGTGAACTTCGGGAACCCGGACGCGGTGTCCGCCTCGACGCGCACGAGGTGCGCCTCGACGCCGACGACCGCGGCGGTGAGTGACGTGGCGAGCATGGACGGGCCTCCACGCGGTGGGAGAGCCCGCGCTCGAACGATCGCGGGGACGACGTTACGCGAGCGGACGGACGGGCGAGGTCCGGCCGGCGCTCGAGGACCAATCCCGCGGCACGTGGGTGCCGTGGGGCCGCCGAGCGGTCAGTCCGCGCGGCGGGTGTAGAGGGTCAGGGTGTCGCCGACGGCGAGGCGCGTGCCCGGCAGGCGGTTCCAGGCCTTGAGCCGCTCCACGGTCGTCTTGTAGCGCGTCGCGATCGCGGCCAGGGTGTCGCCGG
>DATBIZ010000132.1:0-10535 GCA_036556645.1 Vicinamibacteria bacterium
TCTCCGCCGCGCCCTGCCGCACCTCGACCTTCGCCCGCGTGCCCCGGTAGTACGCGAAGTGCGAGTCCCCGGCTCCCGCCGGCGCCTCCCAGTCCCAGATCACGTTGAGCCCGACGTGCGCGCCGCGCAGGGTGTAGGTCACGTAGGTGTTGCAGAAGTACTCGAGGCGGTCGCCCTTCACCTTGCCGGCCAGCGAAGCCGGGAAGTCCTCACGCGTGACGCGGCGGAACTCCGCGCGCGGGATCATGGTCGGCCAGCGGTGGGCGTCCAGCACCCGGACGTCCCGCCGGTGGTCGATCACCTGTCCGGGGAAGAGCGTCCACTGGACCAGGTCCACGAGATGCGTGCCGATGTCGTTGAGGCCCTCGCCCTGCTCGTCGGTGTCGAAGAACCACACGGGGCGGATGTTCGGTGCGCCGGCCACCGTCTTCATGAGGTGGTGCACGCTCTCCATGTACACGCCGGGCTCCGCCGGCGTCCCGGGCAGCAGCCGGCCGAACGTGGCGGGGTCGTTCACCAGCTCCTTCTGCAGCTCGCTGCTGACCTCGAACCGCTCGGTCATGACGTCGAGCGCGACCAGTCCCTTCTCGTCGGCGGTGGCGAGCACCTTCTCCAGCCTGGGCAGGTCCGCGACCTCGAGGATCCACGGCTTGTCCACCAGCGCGTGCATGCCGGCGTCGAGCGAAGCCTGGATGCGATCCACCTTCCCGCGGTTCCGGCCCGAGATCACGGCGACGTTGCCGGCGCGCTCGCGCGCCATCCGTTCCAGGAAATCGGGGCCGGTGTGGACCTCCAGCCGCCAGCTCGTGGGCCGGTCGGGCCGCAGGTTGAACCGGGCGATCCGGCCCAGGTGGTCGGTGAGGTCCGGCCCGAGCGGCGCGTAGACGTGCACCACCGGCGACACGTCCGCATACATGTCTTTTTGCACCAGCGACGCGTGGAAGTGCCCGGGGTCGAGCGTGACGAAGCGGATGTCGGCCACCTTCGAGCTTGCCTCCGACATGAGCGCGGCGCCGAGCGCCAGCGCGAGAAAGCCGATCGGGTTCCTGGGCACGGTTCCTCCGGGTCTGGTTCGCACCAATCCTAACGATCTTTGACCTTTTGCGCCGCCGGGAGCCGGAACGCAACTTGCTCCGGTGCCGTAGACCATACTGTGAGTCTGGGAAGGAGCACAGCCATGAAGCACTCGAAGAGGGTGGCCGCCGGCACACTCGCCGCGCTGGCCGTCGTCGCGGCGACCGCGGCGCGCTCGGCCGACAACGGTCCGGTCCTGCGGCTGCGAGCGGCCGCCGTGGACATCGGCGGCACGCCGGCGCGCACCACCATGCTCGACATCGGCATCGAGCGTTGGACCACGGACGCCGAGCACGCACGGCTGGCCGCCGTGCTCAAGGAGAAGGGCGCCGACCCGCTGCTCGAGGCGCTGAAGGACGTCCGCCCGCGCGCCGGGTACATCCGCAGCACCGGCTCGGTGGGCTGGGACATCCACTACGCGCGCCAGGAGACGCTCTCGGACGGCACCCGGCGCATCGTCCTGGCCACCGACCGGCCGATGCCGTTCTGGGAGCTGTGGAGCCGTCCGCGCAGCGTGGACTACCAGTACACGCTGGCGGAGATCCGGCTGGGTCCGGACGGCAAGGGACGAGGGACGCTGGTGCCCGCCGCGCGCATCGACTACGACGACATCACCAACACGATCGAGGTCGAGAACTTCGAGCAGCAGCCGGTGCGGCTGACCGAGGTGAGGGTCGAGAAGTAATGTTTTGACTTCGCACCGCTCCTTTGCCAGGCTTCGCAAAGGGGCGGATCGAACTGAGCAGCGCGCGCGTCAGCCTGTGTGACAAGGCGTACCTGGCCATCCGGGACGAGATCCTGCGTGGCCAGCTCCGCCCGGGCACCCCCCTGTCCCGCCGCCGGCTGGCGCGCGAGCTCGGCATGAGCGTGCTTCCGGTCACGGACGCGCTGCGGCGGCTCGAGGGGGACGGGCTGGTGGAGAGCCGCGCCCGCGCGGGCACGCGCGTGCGCATCCCGACCGAGAAGGACATCCGCGAGCTGTACGAGCTGCGCGAGGCGCTGGAGAGCCAGTCCGCCCGGCTCTTCGCCGAGCGGGCGACGCCGGCCCAGCGCCTCGACCTGAAGCGGCTGGCCACGCAGGTGGACGACCTGTTCAACCGGCTGCAGGCGGACGGGTCCGACCCGGCATTCCGCTTCGAGGTGCACCGCCGGCACGTCGAGCTGCACATGCGCATCGCGGAGCACGCGGGCAGCTCGATCCTTCGGCAGATGATCGAGCGCAACCACGTGCTGATCCTGAACTGGCTGTTCGACGTGGCTGGCCGCCGCACGCCCCTGCCGCCCGCGTTCCACTCCGAGCTGGCCGAGGCGCTCGCGTCGGGCGTGCCCGAGCAGGCGGACGCCGCGATGCGCGCGCACGTGCGCTACGGCCTGCGCGAGATCGCCACCCAGATCACGAGCATCGAGGCCCCGGAATGGCGCGAGCGCCGGCGGCCGGTCATTTCATCGCCGACAACGTGACGTCCACGACCGTGACCTCGCCGGACACGGGATCCGTCCCCATGATCGCCTGGGTCGTCTGGCCCTCGCGCAGCACCGCCGTGAGCTGACCCATCGCCGTCCGGAACACCGGCGGGTTGGCGGCGCGGCTCTCCAGGGTCTGCTCGCCCGCCGCCGTCTTGTCGCCGGCGAGGTGCAGGGACGACTGCTCGAACCCGAGGCGCACGCCGAATCGCCCACCCTGCATCGGCCGCGCCTCGCACTCGATGTTCGCGCCGACGTTCCGGTACTGGAACTCGAGGAGGTCGCCTCCCTTGCGGACCGGCACCGGGACCTCCACGCCCAGCTTCATCGTCGTCTTCCGGTCCCCGCACGGGAACGCGTAGACGAGGCTGCTGACCCTCTTCCCCGCGAGCAGCTTATTGACGACGAGTTCGACCCGCAGGGACGGCGTGGCGGACGGCGGCGGCTCCGCCTCGCGCGCCTCCTGGCCGGCCGCGCCGGTCGTCCACACGAGCAGCAGCCCCACGGCCCCAGGCACGAACGCGATCTTCTTCACGATCCACTCCCTTCGTCGTTCTCAGGCACGGCGGCTTCACCTTCCGGCGCATCGCTCGTCCAGCGCGGCGCCATCGGCTCCAGCGGCCGCATCTCCAGCCTCGGCACGTCGGCCACCAGCAGCGCGGGCAGCGCCGCCTCCGCATCCACGCCCCCGAGCACGAACCGGACGATCGGCTCGGCCCCGGAGGCTCGCGCCAGACGTGACACCGCCTCGAGCTGACCGGGCTCCACGAGGACTTCGCGTGCGCTGCCGGGCGACGGCCCGTGTTTCACAGGGCTTCGCGACACCGATCGGGCGCGCGCCGGCGAGGAGGGGACGGCGGCCGGATCCGTGCGAGCCGGCCGGGGAGGCTCCGTGCGCGCGGCCATGCTCGCGGCCGGCGGCGCCGCTGGCGCGGGAGGTCGTCGCGACACGACCCACACGGCCGCCGCCAAGGTCACCGCCGCCGCTGCCGCGACGGGCACCTGCCACCGTGGCCCGGCCGTGGCCACCCGGCAGCGCTCCTCGGCCACGCGGCTCCGCACGCGCCTCGTGAAAGCGTCGGACGGCTCGACGTTCATCGCCGCGCCCAGCGAATGCGTGATCGCGGCCAGCAGCCGCTCCTCGCGCGCCAGGCGGCCTCTGCAGTCCGCGCAGGCGCGGAGGTGAGCCTCGTCCGACGTCAGGCGGTGTCGTCTACCAGCCATCGCAGCCTCTGCATCAGGATCTTCCGGGCCTGGAAGAGCCGGGACTTGACCGTGCCTTCCGGCACCGCCAGCAGCTCCGCGACCCGGCGCACGTCATGGCCGTCCATCGCGGTGAGCGTGATGACCGAGCGCAGGCGGTCCGGCAGCCGGTCCACCTCGCGCCAGACGTGCTCCTGCACTTCGCGGGACAGGACCATGTCGTCGGCCGCCGCCGCGGGCGCCGCGGGAACCGTGGCGCGGTCCCGGGTCGCCCGCCTGGCGTCCGCGCGGCGGCGGTTGATGGCCATCCGCCAGGCGACCCGGACCAGCCAGGCGCGGAAACGCCCGCGTTCGCGCAGCTTCGGAAAATGCCGGTACGCCTGCGCGATCGCCTCCTGGGCGACGTCCTCGGCGTCCTCGCGGTTCCGGAGCACGGCGAAGGCCACGCGGAAGGCGAGCGTGGTAGCCTCGGCAAGGCACGCCTGGAACTCCTGCTCGAGCCCGTCATCGAGGCTCACCCGCGCCGCGGGACGTTCCAGCGCCAGCTCATGCATCCGTGCTCCAGCCCGCTCCGGGAAGCTAGACACCGTGGCTCCTGATCGGGTTCACTAGGGGTCAACCTCTCATACGGACGAAGGCCCGGGCGTCATCCAGATCGAAACGGCATCCGCAGAAATGCAGGAGGGATCATGGACCAGACCACGCGCCGTGAGTTCCTGAAGCAGACGGCCGCGGGCGCCGCGCTCGCCGCGCTGGCCGAGAGCGTCATCGCCCAGACCAGCACCGCTTCTGCGACCGGCCTGCCGACGCGCGTGCTCGGCCGCACCGGCCAGCGCGTCTCGATCCTGTGCCTGGGCGGCTGGCACCTGGGCTCGATCAAGGACGACGCGGAGGCGATCCGCCTCGTGCACGCGGCCCTCGACGAGGGCATGACGTTCATGGACAACTGCTGGGACTACCACGACGGCCGCTCCGAGGAGCTGATGGGCCGCGCGCTCGAAGGGCGCCGCGACCAGGCGTTCGTGATGACGAAGAACTGCGAGCGTGACCACGCGGGCTCGATGCGCTGCCTGGAGGACAGCCTGCGCCGGCTGCGCACCGACCGCATCGACCTCTGGCAGTTCCACGAGATGGTCTACGACAACGACCCGGACTGGGTGTTCGAGAAGGGCGGGATGAAGGCCGCGCTCGAGGCGCGCAAGGCGGGCAAGGTGCGCTTCATCGGCTTCACCGGCCACAAGGACCCGCGCATCCACCTGCGGATGCTCGGCAAGCCGTTCGACTGGGACGCGGCGCAGATGCCCGTCAACGCCCTCGACGCGCACTACCGCAGCTTCCAGAAGGAGGTGGTGCCCGTCTGCCTGGAGAAGAACGTGGGCGTGATCGGCATGAAGGGCTTCGGCGGCGGCAACGGCATCGCGCGCGGCGCCGGGCTCACCGCCGCGGAGGCGTACCGCTACGCGCTGAGCCAGCCCGTGGCCTCGCAGGTGGTGGGGATGGTCGGCCTCGACCAGGTGAAGCAGAACGTGGCCCTCGCGCGGGACTTCAAGCCGATGAGCGACGCGGAGAAGGCCGCCCTGCTCGACCGCGTGCGCGAGGTGGCCGGCGACGGGCGCTTCGAGCTGTTCAAGTCGTCACAGACCTTCGACGGGCCGCACCACCGGCGACAGCACGGCTTCAACGCCTGAGCGCTCCGGCCGCCTCCGCGTCGAGCAGGAACAACGACGCGCCGGCGGCGCGGGCCAGGCGCGCGAGGGGCAGCGGCGAGGCCGGCGCCTCCAGCGCCTGACGCACCACGTCCGCCTTGCCCGCGCCGAACGCCGCCACCACGACCAGGCGCGCGGCGGAGAGCGCGGGCAGCGTCAGGGTGAGGCGGCGGGGCGGCGGCTTGGGCGCGTCGTCGAGGGCCGCGGCCCGGCGGGCGGTCTCTTCGAGCAGACGGTGCCCCGGGAAGAGCGAGGCCACGTGGCCGTCGGGCCCCACGCCCAGCAGCGCCACGTCCAGCACCGGCGGGTCGCCCAGCGCCCGGCGCAGCTCGGCCTCGCAGGCGCGCGCTTCCCCTTCGAGGTCCGCCGCCTCGCCGCGCATGCGGTGCACGCGCGCGTCGGGCACGCCGGCCGGCGCGAGCCAGAGGGCGCGCGCCGCGCCGTAGTTCGACTCGGGATCGCCTGGCGGCACCGCGCGCTCGTCCACCCAGAAGAAGTGCGCCTGCCGCCAGTCGAACGCGGCCGCGGCCAGGCGCGGGAAGAACGCGGCGGCCACCGAGCCGCCCGGCAGCGCGATCGAGAGCGACCCGCGCGCGTCGAGCGCGCGCTGGCCGGCGCTCACGACGCGGTGCGCCAGCACCTCGGCCAGCGCCGCCGGCTCCTGGACGACCACCTCTGCGCGTATGATCGGGCTCCCTGGCTCCGGGGACCGTAACACGGGAGGCTCGATGACGCGCGGCGTGCATCGCGTGAGCCGGACGTGACCGCGGAGGCGCGGCCTCGCTCGGACGCGCTCGTGTTCTTCGGCGCCACCGGCGACCTCGCCTACAAGAAGATCTTCCCCGCGCTGCAGGCCCTGGTCCGCCGCGACCGGCTGACCATGCCGATCGTCGGGGTGGCGCGGTCCGGCTGGTCGCGCGAGCAGCTCCTCGACCGTGCCCGCGCCAGCATCCACGAGCACGGCGGCGGCGTGGAGGACGAGTCGTTCGCGCGCCTGGCCTCCTTGATCCGCTACGTGGACGGCGACTACGGCGACCCGGCCACGTTCGCGCAGCTCCGCTCCGCGCTCGGCGCCGCGCAGCGGCCGCTGCACTACCTGGCCATCCCGCCCAGCATGTTCCCGGTGGTGGTCCGGGGCCTGGCCGCGGTCGGCTGCACGAACGGCGCGCGGGTGATCGTGGAGAAGCCGTTCGGGCGCGATCTGGCCTCCGCGCGCGCGTTGAACGCGACGCTGCACGAGGCGTTCCCCGAGGAGTCCATCTTCCGCATCGACCACTACCTGGGCAAGGAGGCGGTGCAGAACATCCTGTACTTCCGCTTCGCGAACGCGTTCCTGGAGCCGATCTGGAACCGGAACTACGTCGAGAACGTGCAGATCACGATGGCGGAGAGCTTCGGCGTGAAGGGGCGCGGGAAGTTCTACGAGGAGACCGGCGTCATCCGCGACGTGATCCAGAACCACCTGCTGCAGATCGTCAGCTACCTGGCCATGGAGGCGCCCTCCTCGACCTACGGCGAGGCCATCCGCGACGAGCAGGCCAAGGTGCTGCGGACGGTGCGGCCGCTCGCCTGCGAGAACATGGTGCGCGGCCAGTTCCGCGGGTACCGCGAAGAGCCCGGCGTCTCGCCCGAGTCCTACATGGCCACCTACGCCGCGCTGCACCTGTTCGTGGACTCCTGGCGCTGGGCGGGCGTGCCCTTCTACGTGCGCGCGGGCAAGTGCCTGGCCAAGACCGTCACCGAGGTCACCGTCGAGCTGCAGCACCCGCCGGCCGTGGTCTTCAAGGAGGCTCCGCCGGCCCAGGGGAACCACCTGCGCTTCCGGCTCAGCCCCGAGGTCGTGATCGCGGTCGGGGCGCAGGCGAAGCGCCCCGGCGAGGGCATGCGGGGCGCGCCGGTCGAGCTTTCGGTGGTGGACCAGCCGGCGCAGGGCAGCGACGGACGCATGGACGCCTACGAGCGCCTGCTCGGCGACGCGATGGCCGGCGAGCCGACCCTGTTCGCGCGCCAGGACGTGGTGGAGGCGGCCTGGGCCATCGTGGACCCGGTGATCCACGGGCCGAGCCCGATGTACGACTACGAGCCCGGCACCTGGGGACCGAAGGAAGCGGACGCGCTCGTGGCCGAGGTCGGCGGCTGGCACAACCCGCGGTGACCGGCCCGGGGGCGCGACGCCTCCGTCGATGAGCCGCGCCCCGGCCGAGCCGTGGTCCTACCCCGAGGGGCCGCCGCGCCCGCGAGGGCTGGCCGTGCTCCGCACCTTCGGTCCCGGCGCCATCCTGGCCTCGGCCACCATCGGGGCCGGCGAGACGATCCTCGCGGTGCGGGCGGGCGCCTGGGGCGGGTACGACCTGCTGTGGCTGGTGCTCGTCTCCTCGTTCACGAAGTCGTTCGTGCTGCTCTACCTGCTGGGCCGCTACGCGGCGCTCACCGGCGACTCCGTCCCCGCCCGCCTGGCCGAGCTGCCGGGCCCGCGCGGCTGGCTCCTCGTCTTCGTGCTGCTCGCCGACCTCGTGCCCGCCGGCGCCGTCTTCGCCGCCATCGCGGCGCCGTGCGGCGCCCTCATCACCCAGCACGCGGGCGGCGATCCGCGGCTGTGGGCGATCGGCTTCGCGCTGGCCGCGATCGCGGTGGCGGTCGTGCAGAAGTACGAGATGCTCGAGAAGCAGCAGGTCGTGGTGTGCCTGGTGCTGCTCGCCTGCGTGGTGTTGGCGACCGCGCTCGTCGGCCCGGACCTGCGCCGGCTGTTCGCGGGGCTGTTCGCGATCGGGCGCGTGCCCGAGGTGCCGCCGTGGGCGCGCGACGCGTTCGCGGGCCGGCCGCGCGCGCTCGAGGTGAGCACGGTGTTCGGCTACGCCGGCAACGTCGCGATGGGGTACCTGGTCTACGCGGAGTTCGTGCGCCGCAAGGGCTGGGGCGTGTTCGCCTCCGCGGCCACCCCGCCGCCGCCGGCGCGGCTGCCCACGGACGCGCCGAACCTCTCGCGCGCACGGTCCTCGCTGTGGCCGATCCGCGGCGACCTGGCCATGACCGCCGGCTTGATCTTCGCGGTGACCGCGGCCTTCATGGTCGCGGGCGCGGTCGTGCTCCACCCGATCGGCCAGATGCCGCTGGGGTTCGATCTGCTCTCGCGGCAGGCCGCCATCTTCGAGCGGATCTCGCCGGCGCTGATCCCCGTCTACTACGTGGCGGTGCTGTTCGCGCTGTGGGGCACGCTCAACTCGGTGCCCGAGATCTACGCGCGCGTGACCCACGGCTTCGTACGGGCGCTGGCCCCCCGGCGCGCCGCCCGGCTGCGCTTCGAAACCGTGCTCTTCGGCATCGGCGCGTACCTGGCCGTGTGCTCGGTGCCGCTGCTGTGGCTGCGCGTCCAGCCGCAGGCGATGATGGACGTGGTCGGGCTGCTGTCCACGAACCTCGGGGTGGCGCTCGCGTTCGTGGCCGCGCTGTGGCTCGACCGGCGGCTGCCCCCGGCGCTGCGGGCGAGCCGGGTGCTGTTCGCGCTCGGCCTCGTCTCGGCCCTGCTCGTCTTCGCGGCCACCGCGGTGTCGGCGTGGTCGTTCGTGCTCGCCTACGCGCCGCGGCCTTGACCGCGTGAGGTACGCTCACGCGATGAGCTGCAGCCGGCGCGCCTTCCTGGGCACGCTCGCCTCAACCGCCCTGGCCCGCGCCGCGGCCGCGCCGGCGGCGGAGCCGCCCGCCTTCAAGGGCACGGTGTGCCTCTTCTCCAAGCACCTGCCCCTGCTCGAGGCACGCGCGCTGGGCCGCGCGGTCAAGCCGCTCGGCTTCGGCGGCGTGGACCTCACGGTGCGGCCCGGGGGCCACGTGCCGCCCGAGCGCGCCGGCACCGACCTCGCGCCGTTCGTGAGGGCACTGCGCGCGGAAGGCCTGGACGTGCCCATGATCAGCACGGCGCTGGTCTCGGCTTCGGATCCGGCGGCGGCGGCCATCCTGGAGACGGCCGGGCGCGAGCAGGTGCGGTACTTCAAGGCCGGTTACTTCCGCTACCGCTTCGCGGACGTGCGGCGCGAGATCGAGGAGGCCGGCCAGGCGCTGCGGGGCCTCGCCGAGCTGGGCGCGCGCCACGGCGTGCAGCTCGGGTATCACAACCACGCCGGCTACGTCGGCGGGCCGGTGTGGGACATCGCGCGCGTGATGGACACCCTGGATCCCCGCGCCGCCGGGTACTACTTCGACGTGCGGCACGCGGTGGTGGAGGGCGGCGACGCGGGCTGGCGCACCGCGCTGCTCTACGCGGCCCCGCGGCTGAAGATGGTCGCGGTGAAGGACTTCTTCTGGGAGAAGACGGACGCGGGCTGGAAGCAGCGCAACTGCCCGCTCGGCCAGGGCATGGTGGACTGGAAGGCGTTCTTCGCCATCCTCGCCGGCGCCTCTTTCCACGGACCGGTGTCGCTGCACCTCGAGTACGACATCCCCGGCGCCACGCCGGCCGCGCAGCAGGAGCACACCCTCGCGGCGGCGGCACGCGACCTCGGGTTCCTGACCGCGCACCTCGGCGCCGCATACCGGGGGGCCGGGTCCTGACGCTCACGCGGAGACGTTTCCTGGCCGCGCTGCCCCTGGCGCCGGTGCCGCTGCGCGCCGCCGCGGTCTCGGCGCCGCCCGCCACCGACGTGCGCGTGGCCGAGGTGAGGCACGGCTTCGAGGACTACGTCTACCGCGCGCCGTACAAGTTCGGCGGCCGGGTCGTGGACCGCGTCACGCTGTTGAACGTCCGCTGCCGCGTCGAGTCCCGCGGGGGAGAGAGCGCGTGGGGCTTCGGCTCGATGACCCTGGGGAACATGTGGGCGTTCCCCTCGCGCACGATGCCGTACGAGGTGACGCTGGGCGCGATGAAGCGGCTGGCCGGGCGGCTGGAAGCGATCACGGCGGCTTGCGCCGAGGTGGGCCATCCGCTCGACCTCGCGCGGGTGCTCGAGCCCCAGTACCTGAAGGCGGCGGCCGAGGTCTCCCGCGAGCTGGCCCTGGACGAGCCGATGCCGAAGCTGGCCACGCTGGTCGTGGCCAGCCCGTTCGACGCGGCGCTGCACGACGCGTTCGGCAAGCGGCACGGCCGGAACGTGTACG
>DATBIZ010000133.1:0-9048 GCA_036556645.1 Vicinamibacteria bacterium
GATGCGGAGCAGCGCGTCGCGCTGCGCGCTCGTCTCGATGGGGCCCGCGGGGATCAGCGCGCGCGGGTGCGGCTTGTCGGAGAACGCGCTGCGCTTGAGGCGGATGAACCCGCGCGTGTTGTCCACGGAGACGACCTCGCCCGCGCCCTGTCCGGTGGCGGGGTCGTCGGGCTTGTCCCCGGCGCCGATCCGGTGCTCCTGCTGGGGATCGAAGCGGTACTCGTGGACCAGCGAGCGGCTGCCCTTGCCGGCGACGCCGACGTATTCGAGCCCGGAGAGCGCCTCCGTGTCCTCGACCAGCTCGTCCGGCCCGAGCGACCGCCGATGGAACCACATCCACCATTCCGGCTTGGCCTCGCGGCGGTGCCAGCCGACCAGGTGCGCGAGCAGCGCCTGCGGCTCGCTCGCGCCGGCTGCGGACAAGGCGGCCGTGACCTCGTCTTCGGCCGACTCCGAGGCCAGCACCGCCGGCGAGGGCGCGCGCTCGACCGCAACCGGCCGCGCCTGCGGGCCGTCCCGCCGCTCGATGTCGGCGCGGCGCTCCTCGAGCCAGTCGCGCAGGCCGACCAGCGAGCGGCAGTCGTCGCGGTTGTAGGCCTCGATCTCCTCGAGCCGGCGCGTTTCGCCGCTCTCGCGCCACTCCTCGTAGGCGACCACGCTGCCGAGGCCCCCGGCCACCACGGTGGTCCGCGCCTCGCGGTAGAGGGGCTCGAGCATCTTGATCGAGTAGGACTCCTGCGAGACGCGCACGCCGTGCCGCACCACGCGGTGGAGGTCCACGAGCACCTGGCCGCGCAGCATCGCGTCGAGCTCCCGCTCGCGCGTGCCGTGCACGCCCATCAGCCGCTTCAGCGCCGCCGGCTCGTACGCTCCGTAGTGATACACGTGCATGTCCGGATGGGCGGCCAGCCGCACGGTGACGAAGTCCACGAACCGCTCGAACGCGCGCCTCTCCGCGGCCCGGTCGTGGGCCCAGAAGGCGCGGTAGGCCGGTGCGCCGTCCGTCTCTTCCACCACGCCGAAGAGGTATTCCAGGCCGCCGGTCACCAGCGGATCGGCCTCCATGTCGAAGAACACGTCGCCGCGCGTGGGGGCCGGCAGCGCGAGCAGGCCGCGCGCCGGCTCGGGCGGGAGCAGCTCCCACTGGATGCGGCCGCTGCGGCGCTGCGCCACCTGCAGGCGGGCCTGCGCCGACAGGCGCGCCAGCGTCGCGGGCCCGAGGCCGCGGACGGGGGACGGCCCCCGCGCGAGCGCCTCGACCGTGGTCACGCCCGCCGTCCTCAAGCGGGCCTCCTGCTCGCGCCGCAGGTCGGCCACCAGGCTCAGGTGGTCGTCGCGGCGACGCTGCGCCTCGCACTCGGCCGACCAGTGGCAGACCGCGCAGTGGTCGTTGGGCTCCGGGTACGTCTGGCCGGCGCCGGCGGCGACCGACGCCTCGAAGGCGGCCTTCACCCGCCGGTAGAACGCGGCCACCGACGCGTGGGGTATCGAGCGGGTGGTGCCGTCGCCGAGCACGACGTGCAGGTGCTCGGGCGCGACGCCCTGCACCGACGCGAGCTGCTCGGCGTACGCGCAGAGCTGGAGGAGCGTGGCCGGCTTCACGTGGCGCGCGAGCTTGGCGTCCGCGGGCTCGTACGAGAAGTCTCCCAGCGCGCTCGTCCGGTGGTCGCGGCGCCAGAGGAAGTCCGCCGCGCCGGCCCAGCGGCCGTCGAAGAAGCGCGCCTGGGCGATGACGTCCACGCCGGAGCGCATCGCCTCGCGCGTCAGGGCCGCCCCGCGCTCGAGCGCGTCGGCGCCCTCGCCCGCGACCATCACCTCGGCCACCTGCCGGCCTTCGGCGCGCAGGCGCTCGAGTACACGCGCCTCGTGCTCGCGCCCGCGGCGCGCGAACAGGTCCCGCTCCGGGTCGGCGCGGCCGGGCGCCGCGCGCTCGCCGCGTGCGACGGCCTGCTCGAGCGCGACCAGATGCCGGCACCACGAGAACGTCACGAGCTGGGAGGGGGTGAGCACGGAGGCACCTTACCGTGGGGCATGGACGAGATAGGGCCGGAAGGCTACTCTGCCGGGCATGCCCCGAACCGCCTTGACCTCGGCCTGCGCGGCCGCGTGCGCGTGGGCCGTCCTCGCGCCCGGCGCGGCGCCGCTCGCGGTGGACCGCGGCGCCGCCGGCGCCTGGCAGCACCTGCAGCGCCTGCGGACGAGCGCCAGCGTCCTGTACACCGCCGCGCACCCCGACGACGAGCAGGGCGGGCTGCTGGCCTGGCTCAGCCGCGGGCGGGGCGCGC
Organism: Vicinamibacteria bacterium; assembly: GCA_036556645.1. GTDB lineage: Bacteria > Acidobacteriota > Vicinamibacteria > Fen-336 > Fen-336 > DATKEG01. Next base: position 2,286 of record DATBIZ010000133.1, read on the forward strand.
GCGTGTCGCTGCTCACCCTGAACCGCGGCGAAGGCGGCGACAACGCCATCGGACCCGAGCTGTTCGACGCGCTGGGGCTCATCCGGACGGAGGAGCTGCTGCTGTCCGGCCGCTACTACGGCGTGGACCGGCAGTACTTCACGCCCGCCGTGGACTACGGCTTCTCCAAGCGGCTCGACGAGGCGCTCGAGAAGTGGGGCCACCAGCGGGTGCTGGGCGAGGTCGTGCGGGTCATCCGCCTGGACCGGCCGCTCGTGATCGTGTCACGGTGGCAGGGCAACGCGCGCGACGGCCACGGCAACCACCAGGCCGCGGGCCAGCTCACGCGCGAGGCCTACCAGGCGGCGGGCGACCCCGCGGCGTTTCCCGAGCAGATCGCCGAGGGCCTGCGTCCGTGGCACGCGCTGAAGCTCTACGTCGGCGGCCTGCGCGAGGACGAGCCCTGGACCGCGCGCATCGAGACCGGCGCGTACAGCCCGTGGCTGGGCGAGTCGTACGCGAACTTCGGGCGCCTCGGCCTCAGCTTCCAGCGCTCGCAGAACAGCGGCCGGCTGAACCTGACGCCGGGGCCCGCGCCGCTCTACTACGGCCGGCTGGCCAGCCGTCTGCCGGCGCCCGCGCGCGAGGAGGACCTCTTCGACGGGATCCCGACGCGCCTGGCCGCCTACCACTCGCTGCTGGGCCGGCCGGTGCCGCCCGCGGTTCGTCCGGCGCTGGAGGACATGGAGCGCCAGGTGGAGTCCGCGATCGAAGCGTTCACCGTTCACGATCCTTCCGCCACGGTGCCCGCGCTGGCGCGCGGGCTCACGGCCACGCGCGCCGCGATCCGGCTCGCCGGCGACCCGGACGTGCGGTTCTGGCTCGAAGACAAGGAGCGCCAGTTCCAGGAGGCGATCCAGGCCGCGCTGGGCGTCCAGCTCACGGCGATCGCGCAGCCCGCCGGCGCCGCCGAGCCCTCGGGCCCGTTCGCCGCCTTCGCGCCTCCCCCGACGCTGGGCCCGGTGGCGCCGGGGCAGTCGTTCGACGTGGTGGCGCGGCTCACGAACCGCGGTCACGTCACGATCACGCCGGTGTCCGTCGAGCTGCGCGCCGGCGCGGGCTGGCGGGCCGTCCCCGCCGAGACCGCGTTCGCGCCGCTCGCGGCGAATGCGACGCTGGCACGCCGCTTCGCGGTCTCGCTCGCCGAGGACGCGCCGATCACGACCCGCCCGCCGTTTCGCCGCGCGTCGATCGCGGAGAGCTGGTACGAGACGGAGGCGGAGGCGCGCCACGCGGCGTGGGGCCGGCCCGCCGCGGAGGTGGTCGCGCGGTTCACGGTGGAGGGCGTCACGGTCGAGGCGCGCGAGGTGGTGCGCCGGCGCGAGGCGACGCCGCCCTACGGGCACGAGCTGCGCGAGCTGAGCGTGGTGCCGGCGCTGTCCGTGTCGGTCTCCCCGCGCCTGCAGGTGGTGCCCCTGGACGCGGCGCGGCACGTGCGCTTCACGGTGGACGTGACGAGCCACGCCGACCGGCCGCTCGACGGCGAGCTGACGCTCGAGGTGCCGCCGGGGTGGACGTTCCAGCCGGCCCGGCAGCGCGTGGCGCTCGCGCGCGCGGGCGAGCGCAGCGCGCACGGCTTCGACGTGGTGCCGAGTCCGGGGGGCGCCGGTCGCCACGAGATCCGCGCGGTGGCGCGCGCCGGAGGGCGCGCGTATGCGGAGGGCTTCACCGCGATCGCGCACCGCGACCTGGAGGCGCGCTACCTGTACGAGCCGGCCCGGCTCGAGGTGCGCGGCCTGGACGTCCGCGTCGCGCCCGGCCTCCGCGTCGGCTACGTGATGGGGGTGGGGGACCAGGTGCCCGCCGCGATCGCGCAGCTCGGCGCCTCCGTGGAGCTGCTCGACGAGGCCGCTCTCGCCGGGGGCGAGCTCGGCCGCTTCGACGCGATCGTGACCGGCACGCGCGCCTACGGCGCGCGGGCGGACCTGCGCGCGCACAACCGCCGGGTGCTCGAGTACGTGAAGGCAGGCGGGCACCTGGTCGTCCTCTACAACACGCCGCCCGACCTCGATCCCGCGCGGCACGCCCCGTTCCCGGGCGAGCTGCCGCGGGACGCCGAGGAGGTGTCGGAGGAGGACTCGCCGGTGGAGCTGCTCGCGCCCACGCACCCGCTGCTCGTGCGGCCCAACCGCATCACCGGCTCGGATTTCGAGGGCTGGGTCGAGCAGCGCGGCTCGAAGTTCTGGAGCACGTGGGATCCGGCCTACACGGCCCTGATCGCCACCCACGACCGCGGCCAGCCGCCGCAGCGTGGAGGCTGGCTCACCACGCGCTACGGCGACGGGCGCTACACCTACTTCGCGTACGCGCTGCACCGGCAGCTGCCGTACGGCGTGCCCGGCGCGTACCGCCTGCTCGCCAACCTGATCTCCGCGGGCCGCGACCGCTGAGCCGCCTCAGCCGCCGGTCAGGGTGGCGCGGGAACTAGCCGCCGTCCGGGTTGCGGGCCTCGAGGTGTGGCTCGGGCGGCAGGTTGAGCACGCGCTTGGGGATCCGGCTCACGATGAACGCGACCACGTCGCGCTGCGACAGGAGCCGCGGCGCCCCTCCCTTGTCGTCCGCGATCAGGATGTGCCGGAAGCCTCCCACGACCATCCGATTCAGCGCGAAGGCGATGCCGTCGTCGGGGCCGAGGCTCTCCGGGTCGGGCGTCATCACCTCGGACACGGGCCGGTCGCGGTTCACCGCCAGGCTGACCACCCGGCGCAGGACGTCGCGCTCCGTGAAGATGCCGACGGTGCGGCCCTCGCGCTGCACGAGCACGGCGCCGAGGCCGCGGTCGAGCATCAACTGGATCACCGACGCGATGCTCGCCGATTCCGGCACCAGCACCGCGGCCGGCGGCTCCATGTCGCGGATGGGGGAGTCCAGGATGAACTGGCCCAGCTCCTGCTCCTCGCGCTCGGTGGCCGAGAGGTCGTCGTCCCAGGCTTCGTCGAACTCGCTCGCATGCATGTGCGTCGCTCCTAATACGGCTCTCCGCGCGACGAGGCCAGGACACCCGCCTCCGCGCTGAGCGTGTAGGCGAGGCCGCCGCTGCCGCGCCACGCCGCGAGGTCGAAGGATCCGTCGGGGCCCACGCGGTAGACCTCGACGTCGCGGAACGTCAGCGGCGTCTTCGGACGGCAGACCTCGGGAGGGCCCGGGGTACGCATGAAATAGACGAAGGGCGTGGGGTGGCCGGGGTTGCCGAGCACCTCCGCCCGCTTCTCCTGCGGGTCGATCACCAGCGAGGTCTCGCGGTCGGCGGCGATCGCCTTCGCTTCGCCGGCCCATCCGTCCTGCACGAGCCGGGCCAGGAAGGCGACGGTGCGGCCGATGCGGTCGCGCTCCTGCAGGTGCTGGTCGGTGATCAGGCCTTCCAGCCGCGGCAGGGAGAGGAAGTCGCGCTCCAGGGTCAGGTCGCGGTGGAACGGGTTGGCCAGGGCCTCCTCGGAGGTGAGGCTGCTCGCGCTCATGGCCGAGTAGGCGAACTCGCTCATGATGGCCATGCCCGCGCTGGTGCCGCCGACCGGCGCGGGCTTGCCGGCCACGTGGTGGATCGCGTCCTCGACCGGCGTGCCCTTCCAGAAGGTCACGTACTGCGACTGGTCGCCGCCGGCGAGGAAGAGCGCCTCCGCGTTGCGGATGGTCTCGATCACGAACGGCTCGAAGGCGGATTGGCGGTTGTTGAACACGATCGTGGCCACGGAGTCGCACGCGCACAGGTCGAGGATGTACTGGTTGTACCCGTCGGCGCCCGAGGCGCGGATCACGACGAAGTCGCCTCCGCCCATGCGCTGGCCCATGCGCACGAAGTTCTCGTCGATGTCGGTGCCGCCGCCCTGGAGGACGAGCAAGGCGCTGGTCGGCGTGGTGACGTCGGCGGGGTCGCCGACGAGGTAGTGCTGGTAGCCGTGCGCGGCGCGCGCGCGCGCCGGGACGGCCAGCGCGAGGCCCGCCGCCAGCGCCGGCACGGCCGCGGCAGCGATCCTGTTCCGCATGGTCCCCTCCCTGGTCCGGTGGCCCCGAGCCGCGCGGGCCGCGGCTCCGTTCGCTGGAGATGGCTGGATGCTGGAGCGAGCGTAGTGGCCTGTCCCGCCGGTGTCAAACGCCGCGCGTCGTGCGAGTCAGCGCCGGCGCAGGCCGAGCAGCAGCGATACGGCCAGCCAGAGGCTGACCGTGCCCAGCGGCCAGGCGAGGACGCGGGGCCAGAGGAAGGCGATCAGCGAGAGCGCCGACAGCGTCGCGGCGCCGTAGAGCATCAGCCGCTGCTCGGCGGGCCCGTGCAGGCGCGACGACGCCAGCACGGTGCCGATCGCGTTGCTCAGGCGCAGGGCGCCGGCCGCCGCGCGCGCCGCGGTCCCGCCCGCCCCGCGCCGCCGGGGGTTGCGGGCGTTCTGCGCGGGCCGTACGCGCCGGCGTCGCTCGAGCACGATCTCGGTGGCCTGCGCCAGGTCCTCCTCGTACATCTGCTCCATCTCGCGGCCGAAGCGCTCGTTCTCGATGACGATGTCCAGCTCCCAGTTGCCCATCCAGCTCGCCGGGTTCAGGTTGCTCGAGCCCACGCGCGCCCAGCGCGCGTCCGCCACCGAGGTCTTCGCGTGCAGCATCGGCCCGTTCCACTCGAACACGCGGATGCCCGCGTCGAGCAGGGGCCGGTAGCCCGCGCGCGAGACCATCTGCACGAAGCCGAGGTCGCTGCCGCGCCCCGGCACCAGCAGGCGGACGTCCACGCCGTCCCGGGCCGCCGCGCGCAGGGCCTGCACGAAGGCGGGCGTGCCGACGTAATACGCGTCGGTGAGCCAGAGCGTGCGGCGGGCCAGGGCGGCGATCAGCGGGTCGAGCCGGTAGAGGCTGTGCGTGCCGGAGGTGGTGGCGACCACGCGCAGCGCGACCTCGCCGCGCGGGCCCGGCGCGGAGGCCGGCGCCTTGTGCTCGTCCGGAAGGTGCCCCCCGCAGGCGGTCCAGGTCTCGACGAACGCGCGCTCGACGTCCGCCACCGCGGGGCCGCGGATCTCGACGCCGGTGTCCCGCCAGCCGGGCAGGCCCTTGTCGGGCCAGCCCTCCCACATCTTCCCGATGCACAGGCCGGTGACGAACGCGACCTCGCCGTCCACGACCACCGACTTGCGGTGGTCGCGGGTCACCCAGCCCAGGGGCTGGTCGAGCCGCGGCGGGTTGAAGCAGCGCACCTCGACGCCACCCTCGCGCAGGCGCCGCCACAGCCGCGCGCGGCCGCGGCCCAGCGCGCCGAGCCAGTCGTAGACGACGCGCACCGGGACGCCCTCGCGCGCCTTCTCGACCAGCGCCTCCACGAAGCGGAACCCCACCTCGTCGGGGTGGATGATGTAGCTTTCGAAGTGGACGAACCGGCGGGCGGCGCCGATCGCCTCGAGCCACGCGGGGTAGTTCTCCCGCGCGTCGCGGAGCAGACGCACCGCGTTGCCGTGCACGAGCGGAGCGCCGGCGGCGCGCGAGAACGCCTGGTCGGCCAACAGCCGCGCGGTGGCGACCGGGAGCACGCGGGCGGTGGCGCTGGTCACAGCGGCGGCTCCTGCATGTTGCCTTCCGCGAGTATATCGAGCACCGCGCGCATCGTTCTTGCATACGAGAGCGGGGCTGCGCAAAGCGCGGCGCCGCGCTCGAGATGAAGGAGGCCAGGATGCGTTGGACGGGCAGCCGGCGGAGCACGAACGTGGTGGATGCGCGCGGGCGGGGCATGGGGCTGCCCGTCGCGGGCGGCGGAATCGGCATGGTGGTCCTCGCGCTGGTCGTCTACCTGCTCGGAGGCGACCCGAGCGTGATCACCGAGAACGCCCCGCGCGAAGCGCCGGCCCCCGCGGCCGACGATCCCGCGCGCCCCGGCACGCCCGACGAGGCGTCCGAGTTCGTGCGCCACGTGCTCGGGGACACCGAGGACACCTGGAACGCGATCTTCCGCGAGCAGTTCGGCCGCGACTACCCGGAGCCGCAGCTCGTGCTCTTCACCGGCGCGGTGCAGTCCGCGTGCGGCTTCGCGCAGGCGGCGATGGGCCCCTTCTACTGTCCGCGCGACCGGCGCGTGTACATCGACCTGGCCTTCTACCGGGAGCTGCGCGACCGGTTCAAGGCGCCGGGCGACTTTGCGCAGGCCTACGTGATCGCCCACGAGGTGGGCCACCACGTACAGACGGTGACCGGGCTCTCGAACCGGGTGGCCGCCGCGCGCGAGAGCTCGAGCCGCACCGAGGCCAACGCGCTCTCCGTGCGCCAGGAGCTGCAGGCGGACTGCTACGCCGGCGTTTGGGCGAACCACGCGCAGACCGCGCGCGACGTGGTGGAGCCGGGAGACATCGACGAAGCGCTCGACGCGGCCGCCGCCATCGGCGACGACCGCCTGCAGCGCGCGAGCCAGGGGCAGGTGGTGCCCGAGAGCTTCACGCACGGCACGTCCGCCCAGCGGCAGACCTGGTTCCGGCGCGGCTACGAGTCCGGCACCATGGGGGCCTGCGACACCTTCGGCGGCTGAGCCTCAGCGGCGCGCCGGCCGGCGAGCGATCGTGGTCGAGCGCAGCAGCTCGTCGCGGATCTCGTCGGGCGAGCGGCCCGACGGCTGCGGGCGCGACGCGCCGAGGTGCGGCCAGAGCCGCTCGCGCACCGCCGCCGGCAGCACGTGGTCCAGGTACTCGAGCGCCGTGCCCCGCGCCCCGGTATCGGCGGACCGCAGGGCCTGGAAGGCGGCCTCGAGCGGGCCGCGGTCCAG
>DATBIZ010000134.1:0-3081 GCA_036556645.1 Vicinamibacteria bacterium
CGATGGAGAGGCGGATCCCCGACCACTTCTCGGCCTGTACCGCGGTCTCGCGCGAGGAGCCGGTGCCCTTGCGGTAACCCGCCACGATCACCTCGAAGCCGCCGTCGATCAGCGCGCCTTCCGGGAAGAGGCGCTCGCCCCCCACCGTGATCCCCGCGTAGGCGTTGCGCGCGATCTTGGCCGGCTCGTAGTCGAAGCAGGCCCAGGCCGGCGTCATCGCGTCGGTGTTGACGTCGTCCATCAGGGCTTCGACGCCCAGGTCGTCCATGCGCAGGTCCAGCTCGCCGCGGAGCTGCCGCCGGATCAGGTCCGGGTCCTTGGTGAGGAAGAGGACCCGCTTGCCGTTGGTGAGGGAGACGGCCTGGGTGACGTTCATCGCGCTCGTCCGGGCAGCGCGCCCCGCCGCCCGGGGCGCCCCTCCGATGGTACCCTCATCGCGCGCGACCGGCCGCGGCCTGCATGCAGCCCCTGACCGTCCTGATCACCCAACAGTCGCTCGCGATCCGCGGCGGATCGACCGCCTACACCCGCGACCTCGCGGTGGGCCTGCTCCGCCAGGGGCACCACCCGATCGTCTACAGCACGGACCTGGGCGACCTCGCGCGGGAGATCCGGCTGGCCACCGTGCCCGTGGTGGACGATCTGGGCGCGCTGTCCGTCCGACCCGACGTGGTCCACGGCAACCATCATGCCGAGCTGATCACCGCCTTGCTGCGCTTCCCCGCCGTCCCGGGCGTGCACGCCTGCCATGCCTGGTACTACGCGGACGCGTTCCCGCCGCGCTTCCCGCGCATCAGGCGCTACGTCGCCGTGGACGACACCTGCCGTGACCGGCTCGTGTACGAGGAGGGCATCCCGGAGGACCGCGTCCGCGTGGTCTTCAACGCCGTCGACCTGACCCGGTTCCGGCCGCGGCCGCCGCTGCCGGCGAGACCCCGGAGGGCGGTCGTGTTCAGCAACTATGCGAGCGAGGGCACGCACCTTCCCGTGGTGCGCGAGGTGGCCGCGCGCCTCGGCGTGACCCTCGAGGTCATCGGTGAAGGCGCAGGCGTCCCTCACGCGCGGCCCGAAGAGGTGCTGGGCCAGTTCGACCTGGTCTTCGCCAAGGCGCGGTGCGCGCTCGAGGCCATGGCGGTCGGCGCCGCCGTCGTGCTGTGCGACGCCACCGGCAGCGGGCCGCTGGTGACGGCGGCCGAGGTGGATCGGCTCCGCCGGCTCAACTTCGGCATCCGCGCCCTGGCCGGCCCTCTCCATCCCGATCTCCTCACGCGCGAAGCCAGCCGCTACGATCCGGACGACGCCCGCGAGGTGAGCCGTCGCATCCGCGCCGGCGCGAGCCTGGAGACGAAGGTGGGAGAGCTGCTCGCCGTGTACGCGGAGGTGCTCGCGGAGCAGGCGCGCGCCGCGCCGGGGGACCCGGCGGCGGAGGCGCGCGCGGCCGCGGATTACCTGCGGTGGGTCACGCCGCAGTGGCGCGAGACCCTCACGCTCCGCGAACGGCTCCGCCGCGTGGAGGAGGAGTGCCGGCAGCTCCGCGCCCGCGCCGCGGGTGGCCCGCCGCCCTCAACGCCCTCCGGGGGGGGTGGTCCGACCTCGCCCTCGGGCTAGGCATCGGAGCGCGCGCGGCTGCGGCCCGATTCGTAGCCTTCGCGGGCCAGCAGGTCGCCCGCCACCGACTCGAATGCCTCGCGCTCGGCGGCGGTCATCGCCAGGCGCCAACGGCCGACGCGCGAGACGTCCGGAGGCACGGTCGTACGGCGCTGCTGCCAGAGCCGTCTCTCGCGGCTCACCTGCAGCGTGCCGTCGGCCTGGCGGCGGTCTCGGACCTCCGCCAACCGGGCTGGCGCCCTCAGGTGGTAGTCCGTCATGGCGGGGTCGTAGGGCAGGGCGAGGAACGCGCAGATCTCCCGGAGGACGGCCGGCGGGCGCTGCACCAGGTCTTCGTAGCGCACCTCGAGGTAGTGCCGGCACTGCGGCGCCAGGCTGCGCGTGCGGGTCACCGCGTCGGTCCAGTGCCGTGCCAGCGTCTCCATGTCGTCGCCCGGCGAGAACCAGACCTCGCGCAACGATAGAGCCACGTCGCGGCCGTCACGGACGATGTGGATGAAGTGCGCCTCGGGCAGCAGCTCCTGGATCTCCGGCAGGTACTGCGCGTACATCGGGGTCTTGTCGCCGGCCCGCGGCTTGCCGAAGCGGGCGGCATACAGCCGGTAGAACGCGCGCACCGCGCCGCCGCTCGTGAAGGGATCGAGGTCGTCGATGACCCGGCGGAGGCTCTCCCGGCTCAGGCCGAAGTCCGGCCAGGTCTCGAAACCGGCGATCGAGGCGAAGACGCCGTCCCGGTCCAGCGGCCGGCCCGCGACGTGCGCCCCGGACACGTCCCTCAAGAAGCCCGTTTCCGGCGGGATCGCCAGCTCGGCGTGGGCGTCGAGCATCAGGCGGAGCAGGGTCGTGCCCGAGCGGGCGACGCCGCAGACGACGGGGAACGGCGGCGGCGCGGCCGGCCGCACGTGGAGGACCGGCGCCGCCGGCGGCGGCGCCGGCCGCAGCGCCGGTGCCCCGGCAGAGGCCGTGCGCGCGGCCACGTGCCGCTCGAGCGCCTGCGCGAGCGGCTGCATATGCTCCTGGAACCGGATCACGTCCTCGTACACGCCTTGCTCGACGCGGCGCTGCCCATGGACCTCGTAGAACGGCACGGGACCCACCAGCGAGGCGATGTCCAGACCGTAGCGCACGACCCGCAGGCTCTCGACCGCGAAGGCGGACGTGCCGTGCCGCGCGAATGCCGCCCTCACCTCCTCCTCCATCCCCCGGTAGCCCCGCGCGGCGTCCAGCTTCCGCCCCAGGGCGACCTCGTCCAGGTGCAGCCACGTGGCGTCCGCGCGCAGGTGCTCCGGACACGCGGCGGGGAGCGCCTCGAGGGTGAAGTCCAGGTTGCGCGGGACAGGGCGTGCGCCTCCCCCACCGGCGCGGAGGATCGCCACTGCCGCGTTCAGCAGCAGCCGGCAGACGTCGTGCGCCGGGTTGAAGCCCTCCACGGCATCGCCCGCGACCTCTCGCGTCCGGGACCCGCGCAGCAGA
>DATBIZ010000135.1:0-4192 GCA_036556645.1 Vicinamibacteria bacterium
ACGACCCGGAGGCCGGCCCGGTGCTGATGCACTGCTCGGTGTCCAACCGGGCGGGCGGCCTGCTGGCGGCGGCGCTGGCCCGCAAGGGCAAGGGCCTGGACGAGGCGGAGGCGGAGGGCGTCAAGGCCGGGCTGGCCAGCGACAGCATGAAGGACGCCGTGCGCCGCGTCGCGGCGCCGGCGGCACCGCAAAAGGACCGCTGGAGACGGCGGCCGCGGCCGAGACCGCGCTGCACGGGTGGCGCGAGGCGGTGGTGGCGCTGCCGCTGGCCGCGGCGCTCGGCGCGGTGCTCGCATTCCGTCCCGTGCGGCGCGGCACGCCGCCCCGCGACCCGGCGGTCATCCAGACCCAGGTCGTGCTCGCGGTGATCGGCGCGGCGGTGATGCTGGTGGTGGGCGCGAGCCTCGCGCGCGCGTTCGGCATCGTGGGCGCGGCCAGCCTCGTCCGCTACCGCGCCCGCATCGGCGACCCCAAGGACGCGGCGGTGATGCTGGCGGCGCTTTCGGTCGGCCTCGCCGCGGGCGCCGGCATCTACGCGGTGGCGGTGCTGGTCACCGCGTTCACGCTGGCCGTCCTGTGGCTGCTCGAGTCGCTGGAGCCGGAGGCGAAGAAGGCGTTCCTGCTCACGGTCGCCGCCGCCGACCCGGCCGCGCTGCGGCCGAAGGTGGACGCGCTGCTCCGGGCCAGGCGGCTGCGCTTCGAGCTGCGCGCCTCGGGGCCGAAGGAGATCTCCTACGAGGTGATGCTCCCGCAGCGCGTCCGCACGGACCGCGTGGCCAACGACATCCTCGCGCTCGCCCCCGACGCCAAGACGGCCGTGAGCTGGGAGGAGAAGGAGAAGTAGCGCTCCCGCGTCAGGCCCGCGGCGCGACGCGCTGGCCGTCCGCCAGCGTGTCGGCGGGGTGGACCACGACCCGCTCGCCCGCGCGCAGCCCGTCGAGCACCTGCGCCTCGAGGCCGTTGCGGCGGCCGATCTGCACCGGGCGCAGCCGGGCGCGGCCCTCCTCGACCACGAACACCGCCCAGTCGTCGCCGCGGCGGAAGAGGCTGCTGGTGGGAGCCTTGACCACGTCCGGGGCCTCCCACACCACGATGTGGACCTCGACCCGGTAGCCGTCGCCCAGCACCTGCTGCGCCTCACCGGGATCCTGGAAGTCCACGATCACGTTGACCCGCTGTTCCTCCACGCCCAGCGCCGACACCTTCATGAACCCCGACGGCTCCACCCGCCGCACGCGCCCGTGCAGCGCGCGGTCGCCGCCCCACTGCTCGATGGAGACCGGCTGGCCCGGGCGCACCTTCACCGCGTCCGCCGAGAGCAGGTCGGTGACGATCTCGAGGTCGTTCGGGTCGCCGACCTCCAGCAGCGGCTCGCCCGTGGGGACCACCGCCTCGCTCTCCCGGAAGCGCTTCAGCACCGCGCCGTCCACCGGCGAGCGCAGCTCGATGTCGCGCCCGCCGCCCGACGCCTGCAGCAGCACGGCCTGCGCGCGCTCCAGCTCGTGCTCGGCGGAGGCGACCGCGAACTGGGCGGCGCGGAAGGCCTGCTGCGCCGCCTCCGCCTCGGTGCGCGCTCGCTCGAGCGCTTCCGCGCTCACGATGCCGCTCTTCGCGAGCTGGGACTGACGCTTCAGCTCCGAGGCGGCCTGCTCGGAGGCCGCCTGGGCGCGGGCGCGCTCGGCGCGCGAGCGGCCCAGCGCCGCGCGGGCGGCCTCCACGGCCGCTCCGGCCTCGGCCCGGGTGCGCGCGTCGAGCAGCGCCGGCGGCGCCGGCTGCAGCACCGCCACGACCTGGCCCCGCCGCACGGGGTCGGCGGGCTCCAGCTCGATGCGGCGGAGGCGCCCGGCCACGGGGGCGGAGATCACGAAGCGGTCGCGCACGCGCGTCTCGCCCTCGTCCTCCACCGTGACCTGCAGGGTGCCGCGCTCGACGGCCGCCACGTCCACGGGCGCCGCCTGCGGCCACAGCGCGACCGCGAGCAGCACCGCGACCAGGGCGGCCGCGGCCGCGAGCTTCCGGTGCTTCCGGAGGGCGGAAGGGAGGAGGCGCATCACTCGGGCGACTTGAGCACGCCGACCAGGTCGAGGTGGTCGAGCCGCCGGCGCACCGCCAGCCCGGAGATGGCGGCGGCCGCCAGTACCGCCAGGCACGACCAGGCCATGGCGCGCGGCGTGACCACCAGCGGGAAGCGGTACACCTCGCTGTCGAGCGAGGTGAGGATGAGCAGGCCGAGCAGCCAGCCCAGGAGGAGGCCGAGCGGGAGCGCGGCCAGGGTGAGGACCGCCAGCTCGCCGAGCAGCACCAGCGAGATCTCCGCGCGGGTGAAGCCGAGCACGCGCAGGCTGGCCAGCTCGCGGCTGCGCTCGGAGAGGGAGATGCGCGCGGCGTTGTAGACCACGCCGAAGGCGATGATGCCGGCGAAGATCAGGTTCATCACGGTCGTGATGCGGGTATTCTGGGTCATCACGTCCCGGAAGCTCGCGAGCGCCGCGCGCGTCAGGTTCACCGCGGCCACCCGCGGCGTGGCCTTGAGCCGGCGATAGAGCTCGTCGAGCGCCGCCTCGTCCACCATCAGGTTCGCCCCCGAGAGCGTGTCGCCTTCGCGCATCAGGCGGCGCAGGGCGCCGATCTCCATGTACGCGGAGAGGCCCATGTACTCGTCCACGATCGCCGACACCGCCGCCGGCCGCACCGGCCGCGCGGCCTCCAGCACCTCGAGCGCCACCGTGTCGCCGGTGCGCACGCCCAGCACCTCGGCCAGCGCGCGCGAGAGCACGAGGCCCTGCTCGGGCAGCGTGACCACGCGCCCGGAGGTGTCCACCACGCGCTGCAGGATCGGCGAGGCGGGCAGGCCGGTGACCGCGAGCCGGCGCTCGCGATGGCCGAACCGGATGCGGGCCGGCACCGTGCGCAGCGGCTCCGCGTAGAGCACCCCGGGCAGCGCCTGCACCTCGTGGAAGGCTCCCGCGGAGGCCGGCTCGAAGAAGGCGACGGTCGCGTCCTGGCGCTGCACCACCTGGAAGTGCTGGGCGACGACCACGTCCAGCGCGTCGATGAAGAAGAAGCCGACGGCGAGGATGGCGGTGGCGAACGCTATTCCCACCACCGAGGCGGCGGCGCGGAAGGGCTGGCGCTCGAGGTTGCGCAGGACCATCCGCGACACGTGGGTGAGCCGCGCGAGCAGCAGCCGCTCGACCGCGCTGGCGCGGTAGCGCGCGGGCGGCGCGGGCCGCATCGCTTCGGCCGGCGGGATGCGCACGGCGCGGCGGACGGCCTGCACCGCGCCCAGCGCGGCGGCCAGGAGCGCGATACCGACCGCGCCGAGCGCCACCGCCACCGACAGCCGGTACTCGAGCATCGGGAAACGGAAGAACTGGTTGTACAGGCGCACCATGGCCGCGCCCAGCCAGCCTCCGGCCGCGGTGCCGACCAGCGCGCCCAGGGCGGCCATGGCCAGCGCCCACTTCAGGTAGTGCCAGGCCAGCTCGCGGTCGGTGTATCCGAGGGCCTTCAGGGCGGCGATCTGCGCGCGCTGCAGCGCCAGCGCGCGCGTGAGCGCCACGTTCACCAGGAAGGCGGCCACCCCGAGGAAGATCGCGGGCACGATCACGCCGAAGCTCCGTAGCTGGCGCAGCTCGTTGTCCAGCGTCCAGTGCGAGAGCTGGAGGCGCCGGGGGATCGCGCCCAGGCCGCCCCAGGGCGCGAGCAGGCGGTCCACGCGCGCGATCACCTCCGCCTCGGAAGCGCCGGGCATCAACGCCAGCGAGACGTCGTTGAACCCGCCCTCCATGTCGAAGGCGCTGGCCAGCGCGCGCCGCTCCATCCAGAGCACGCCGAAGCGCCGGTCGTCCGGGATCAGCTCGCCGGGCCGGATGCTGTAGATGTATTCGGGCGAGAGGGCGAGGCCGACCACCCGCAGGGCGCGGCGGCGGCCGTTGATCACGGCGGCCACCCGCGCGCCGGGCTGGAGCCCGTTCGCCACCGCGAACGCCTCGCTGGCCAGCACCTCGTCGGCGCGGCCGGCCTCGATCCAGCGGCCACGCCGCAGGAACACGTCGTTCAGGCGCGGCCGGCCGTCCGCGGGTATGGAGACGAGCCGTCCGGTGGCCGGCTCGTCCAGCCCGGGCACGTCGAGGGTCACGTCCGCCACCACGCGCGTGTCCACCGCCGCCACGCCGGGCACCGCGGCCAG
>DATBIZ010000136.1:0-8864 GCA_036556645.1 Vicinamibacteria bacterium
GATCCCCCCGCGATGACGACGGCGGCGACGCGGCTACGGTCGTCGCAGGCGCGCCGCGATCCGCCCTTCCGCCGACGCCCAGCCCGCGTCGAACGCGCAGCCGGGCGCGTCGAGGTCGATGACCAGCGGGGCGTGGTCGGAGGGGATCGGCTTGCCCTTGCGCGCCTCGCGGTCGATCTCCGCCCACACCACGCGGTCGCGCAGCGGCGCGTTGACCAGCAGGTGGTCGATGCGCATGCCGAAGTTCTTGTGGAAGTGGCCGGCGCGGTAGTCCCACCAGGTGTAGCGGCCGCCCTCCGCGTGCCGCAGGCGGTACGCGTCGAGGAGGCCCCAGCGCAGCAGGATCGCGAAGGCCTGGCGCTCGGCCGGCGACACGTGCGTGCCGCCGTGCGCGGCGCGCGGATCCCACACGTCCAGGTCCTCGGGCGCCACGTTGAAGTCGCCGCCCACCACCAGAGGCTCCTGGGGGTCGGCCGAATCGCGCAGCCAGCGCGCCAGCCGGTCGTACCAGGCGAGCTTGGCCTCGTAGAACACGGACCCCACCACCCGCCCGTTCGGCGCGTAGACGGAGACCACGCGCACGCCGCCGCAGCGCGCGGCGATCATGCGCGCCTCGGCCAGCGGCTCGTCGTCGCCGACGTCCTCGGTCAGCGCGGGCTGGAGCGGCACGCCGAAGTTCGTCACGACGTCGGCGATGCCGCAGCGGCTCGCGATCGCCACCCCGTTGCGCCCGCCCTCGCCGTGGTGGGCGAGCGCGTAGCCGAGCCGCGCGAAGGCGGCGGCGGGGGCGTCGCGGTCCGAGAGCTTGGTCTCCTGGAGGAGCATCACGTCGGGCCGCGCCCGCTCGAGCCACCAGGTCACCTTCTCGAGCCGGGCCTTCAGCGAGTTGACGTTCCAGGTGGCGATGCGCACGACGCTAGCGTATCGCGGAGGACGCGCGCGAACGGACCTGCCCTTTCCGGCGCCGTGAGAGCATATTCCATGCGCTTCGCACGCCTGCTGGCCCTGGCGGCGCTGGCCGCGGCGTCCGCCTGCGGCGGCGGCTCCTCCGGCGGCCGCACGCCCACCACCCCGGCCACGCCGACGCCGGCTCCCACGCCGACTCCGAACCCGTTCGCCGCCGCCTGCGGAACGCCGCTGCCGCCGCTCGAGGACTTCTACGGCTACGGCGTGAAGGTGCAGCTCGAGCCGACGCGGAACCGCAAGGTGCTCAACGCGAGCCCGCTCGTCCGCAACGCCGAGTACTGCGCCGCGATCGGGCAGCCCGGCACGTTCTGCCGGACGCGCTTCGAGACCGACCCGCAGCGCGCCGCCTGCGACCACTACATCTCGGGGATGTCCGACGAAGGCCGCCCGGGGCCGATCTGGTACGAGGAGGACGGGAAAGGCGAGCTGGTCCGCTGCGGCGGCCTCAGCCTGGCGGGCGGCGCCCCGAACTGCACGCTCAAGCCGGAGAACCAGTACCTGCTCGACGTGCGCGCACCCGGCAAATACGTCGCCTGCGGCGGCGCCGGCAAGAAGAGCTGCGGCGCGTGCATCCTGGCCAACGGGACGTTCGGCGTCATCCACCGGACCCCGGCGGGCCTGTGCGGCACCGACTGATCGCGCCTTAAGCCGCCTCCCCGGGCTCTCCGCCTGGCGCGCCCCTTGCACCGTCCGGGAGTGCCTATGATGGAAGCATGCTGAGGCCGGGGGAGCGGGTCGGCGACTGGATCATCGAGGCCCCGCTGGGCGAAGGCGGCATGGGTGCGGTCTACCGCGTCCACTCCGCGCTGACCGATCGCCTGGTGGCGGCGCTCAAGGTGATGAAGCCGACCGCGGAGCCCGACGCGCGCGCCCGGTTCGTGCGCGAGGCGGAGGCGCTGTCGGCGCTGCGGCACCCGGCCGTGGTCCGCGTGATGGGGTTCAGCGAGGACCGCGAGCGCGGGCTGCTCTACCTGGTGATGGAGCTGGCGGTCGGCGAGACCCTCCGCCAGCGCATCGCGCGGGGCGCGATGGACCTCTCCGAGGCGCTCGCCACCTTCGTGCCGCTGGCGCAGGGCCTCGACCACGCGCACGCCCGCGGCATCTTCCACCGCGACCTGAAGCCCTCGAACGTGGTCCTCACCGTGGACGGCACGCCGCGGCTGGTGGATTTCGGCATCGCGGCCGCCCTGCACGCGGAGCCGCTGACCACCGGGGAACATCTGGGTACGCTGCCGTACCTGCCGCCCGAGGTGTTCCGCGGCGAGCGGGCCGATCCCGCCGCGATCGACGTCTACGCGTTCGGCCTCCTGCTGCACGAGGCGCTCACCGGGCTGCGCTCGTTCGCGGCGGAGCCCGGCAGCACGCCGGCGGCGGCCGCGGCGGCGATCGGCGTGCGCAAGCTGCAGGCGCCGTCGGTGGAGCTGCCCGGGCACTTCCCGCCGCGCGTGCGCGAGCTGGTGCGCCGCGCCACGGACGCCGACCCCAAGGCGCGGCCGACGATGCACGCGCTGCGGCAGGGCCTCGAGTCCGCGGTGGAGCGGCGCGCGGCGGGCGCCGCGCCCGGCCGGTTCACGCCGTCGCCCGCCCCGCCGCCGGTCAGCGACGAGAAGACCACGCGCGTGCCGGACCCGACCGGGGTTCCGATCGCGGGCGGGATCGCGGAGGCGGTCGGGCTGACCGGATCACGCGGCGTGGGACGCCGGCGCGGCGACCGCACGCGCGTGCGGCTCTTGACCGCGGCCGCGATCGCGGCGGCGCTTCTCGCCCTCGCGCTGATCCTCAACGCGCGGCGGCCCGACGCCGAGCCGGTGGCTGCCGGAGCGTCCCGGCAGCCGGCGGCATCCGTGGCACGGCCGCCGGCGCGGCCGCCGGCCACCCGGCGCGGTCCGGCCGCGAGCCCGGCCGCGGCGCTGCCGGCGGCGGACGCGGCGCGGGCCGACGCGCGGGACGACTCCCCGCCCGCCGAGGAGCAGGACAGCGCCGCGACCCCGACGCCCGCCCCGACGGCCGCCGCCAGCGCGGCGCGCCGGCCGCCGTCGGGCGACGAGACGCCCACCACCGCCGCGGCCCGCGCGCCGCCCCCGGCCGGGCCGGCGGAGCGCATCGAAGATCCTCCCGACGCGCCGGCGGCTTCCGGCGAGGTGTCCGAGTTGGGCGGCCGCTGGGCACTCAGCCATCAGGTGGAGGCCAGCGACTACGGCCCCTACCAGGGCCTGCGGCTCGGGTACGAGGTCACGCTGGTCCAGGAGGGCAACCGGATCTACGGCCAGGGCCAGAAGGTCTCCGAGAACGGCACGCGGCTGCCGGCCGCGGAGCGCACGCCGATCGACGTGGCCGGCCGCGTCGAAGACGGCCAGGTGGTCCTCTACTTCACGGAGATCGGAGCGAACCGCACGAGCCGCGGCACGATCCGCTGGCGGCTCGCCCCGGTGGACGGGAGCCTCGAGGGACGCTTCGCCAGCGACGCCGCGAACAGCAGCGGCGTGTCCCAGGGCCGCCGCCTGCCCTGACCCGCTCGGCGCGCCGCCGAGCGCTTCCCGCGAGAGGCAACTTCGCGCGAAACGCCCCGCGCGCCCGCCCGCGCTGCGCTAGTCTGGATCCATGGGTGTGAAGGAACTGATCGGCGGAGTCATCCACGAAGAGCTCGGGCAGCCCGACCTGCTCCGGCGGGTGACGGAGGGGATCGTGGCGCTCGCCCGCCACGCGGACCGAGGCCTCCCGGTGCTGCCGCCCGAGGTCGAGGTGCGCATCAAGATCGGCGAGGGCGGCACGCAGACGATCGAGCGGTTCGTGCAGGACCCGGCGTTCGACCGCGAGGTCGAGGCCCGCGTGCTCAACGAGCTGGTGCGGCTGCGGCCGGACGGCCTGCCCGTGCGGCGCTACATCGTGGAGACCGGCGAGAAGAACTCGGTCGAGGTGAAGGAGGCGCCGCTGCGCCGTTTCCGCCTGCGCATCCAGGGCGGCGACCGCGACGGGGCGGCGATCACGCTGCCGCCCCAGCGCCGGCAGTACCTGCTCGGCCGCGGCGACTGGCACGGCGACGAGATGCAGGTGGCCAACGACGTGGTGCTGAGCGAGAGCGAGCGCGCGGTGAGCCGGCGCGCGGCGCGGCTGCACCGCTCGGCGGCGGGCCTGGAGCTCGAGTCGCTCGACCAGCGCGAGGCGCTCATCGTCGAGAAGCAGGACGGCGACCGCCTGCGCCCGGCGCTGACCGCCAGCGGGCGCGTGCCGCTCGCCTTCGGCGACCGCGTCGAGTTCACCGACGGCAAGCGGCCGGTGGTGACCATCCTCGTCGAAGAGGCCTGAGCCTTGGCCGGCCTCATCCCCGACGAGCACGATCCCTCGGTCTTCCAGGTGGACTGGTCGGCGCTGAAGGCCGGCCGAAATCCCTGGAAGCGCGCGCACAAGGCCACCGTGGACCCGTTCCTGGTGGCGAAGGCGGTCAAGGAGGTGATGCGGCAGTGCCCGAACCGCACCGCCACCGGCGGCCCCCTGGTGTGGAACGACTACGCGGTGTTCCTCGACATCGCGGACTGGACGCGCATCAAGAAGCTCGAGGGCACGCTGGTGCGCGACCTGGGCGGGGTGGTGGAGAAGGAGCTGGCCGGGCTCAAGGCGGAGATGGTGGGGCCGCTCAACGTGCGGCTGCTCCGCGACGAGAGCGGCAACGTGCGGCCGGGCACCGGCGTGGTGAAGGCGGACTTCACCGAGGCGCGCAAGATGGCCCCGCCCGACCCGTCGGAGATGACCGTGCGGATCGGCAAGCCGGCCGCGCCGTCGCTGACCGACCTGCCCACCGAGCGCGTGCCGGAGCTGGCGGTGCCCAACGGCGGCTCGGGCCTGCGCGTGCAGTGGGACCGCGGCTCGGCCATGGTGGCCGGCGGCACGCGCATCGTGCTGGGCCGGCCGCACCAGCCCGCCTCCCCCGGCTTCGTGCCCCTGACCGGCGCCGCCAGCAAGATCAACAAGCGCCACCTCTGGATCGAGGCGGGCGGCGGCGGCGTCATCATCGGCCGCTTCTCCGAGGCGAACCCGGTGGAGGTCGCCGGCCGCCTGGTGCAGCAGGGCGGCCAGATCGCCGTGGACAAGTTCCCCGTGCAGGTGACCCTGTCGAACGGGGAGATGAAGCTGACGATCGACCGCGTTGAGCGCGATTGAGACGGCGGAGACCGCGGGCGGGGAGCAGGAGCGGACGGGACCGCTCTTCACGAGGTCGATCTGCGCCGCCGCGCGCACCCACCGCGGGACCGTCCGCCCGGAGAACGAGGACGCGTACCTCTGCCGGCCGGACCTCGGCCTCTTCGCGGTGATCGACGGGATGGGCGGGCAGAGCGCGGGCCGCACCGCGGCCGAGCTGGCGCGGCAGGCGGTGCTCGACGCGGGCGAGCCGGTGCGCGGCCTGCTGGCCGCGAACGAGCGCATCGTGCGCACCGCGAAGTCGCGGCGCGACCTGCAGGGCATGGGCTGCGTGGCCAGCGCGATGCGCATCGAGGACGGCGTGGCGCGGATCGCGCACGTGGGCGACACCCGCATCTACCTGGCCGGGTCCGCCGGCTGCGAGCAGCTCACCCGCGACCACACCGTGGCCGCCTCCGAGCAGGAGCGGCTGGGCATCAGCCACGGCCTCGCCACCGGCCTCGAGGGCCGCAACCAGGTCACGCGCGACCTGGGCGGCGAGCTCCGCCAGGGCGACGGCTGGTTCGACCGGCTCGAGGTGTCGCTCGAGAAGGACGCCCTGATCCTGATGTGCAGCGACGGGCTCCCCGGCGCCATCGGCAACGAAGAGGTCTTCGACCGGCTGCGCCAGGCGCGCCGGACCGGCACCGCGCCCGAGATGCTGGCCGACGAGCTGATCGCGCTGGCCCTGGAGCGCGGCGCGCGCGACAACGTCACCGCCCTGGTGGTCAAGCACGAGGCCGACGTGCCGTCGCCCGGGTCGCGGACCGGCCCGCGCGCGCGGCTCCTGCCCGCCCTGCGGGAGGCCGTGCTCCCGTTCCTGATCGGCGCGGGGGCCGGCTTCGTGCTGCGCGGCCTGGCCTGGTTCTGAGGACTCCATGGCCCTGATCATCGAGCTGCTCGGGATGGCGGTGATCGCCGCGCTGGGCGCCCTGGCCGCCAACGCCGGCGTCGCCCACGCGCTGGCCAAGAGCGCGGAGATCGGCGGGACCGAGGTGCGGACGGCCGCGCAGGTGCAGGCCGAGACGCTGACCGCCACGTTCTACTACCTCGGCGGCATCGCCGCGCTGCTCGTGGGGCGGCTGGTGAGCGGCCGGCGCGGCCGCGTGAACATCCCGGGGCACGGGATCCTCCCCGCCACGGTAGCGGCGATCTCCATCGGGTTCGCGTTGCAGATGAGCTACGGCGACCCGCTGCACCGCAGCCTCTGGCCCGGTCCCGATTTCGCGCGCGGCATCGCCCTCGCGGGCGGGATCGCGGCGGTGGTGCTGCTGCTCCCCCGCGACCCGGTCGCGCTCGCGGCACCGGTCTACGGCGCGCTGCCCGTGCTGATCGTCGGCGTGTTCATCGCGCTCGCGCTGTTCGGCCGGGGCACCGAGGAGGCCGAGGACACCCTGATCAACCTGGCCGGGTTCCAGCCGCTCGAGCTGGTGAAGCTCGCCTTCGTGGTGTTCCTGGGGCTGTTCCTGGGCCGGCGGGCGGCGAAGCTGCGCCATCAGCGCGACCGGCTCTTCGGCCTCGACTTCCCGCGCCAGCGCCAGATCCTGCCCGCGATCGCGGTGTTCCTGGTGCTCTTCCTCTCGTTCGTGCTGGTCAACGACCTCGGCCCGCTGCTGATCCTGTCCCTGGTGTTCCTCGCGCTCTTCTACGTCGTCACGCGCGCCGGCGGCTGGGTGGTGGCGGCGGTGCTGGTGGTCGCGATCCTGGTCGCGATCGCGGTGCAGGTGCCCGCGATCTCCGGCTCGGAGAAGGTCGCGCTGCGCATGCAGATGTGGCTCGATCCCTGGTTCAACGCCCAGCCCAACGGCGACCAGGGCGCGCTCGCACGCTGGGCCATCGCCGCCGGCCACCTCCAGGGCCGCGGCCTCGGGTACGCGCCGGCCTACGGCCTGCCCGCCGGGCACACCGACCTCGTGCAGGCGCACCTGGCCGAGGAGCTGGGGCTGGTGGGCGTGCTCCTGTACCTGTTCTGCCTGGGCGTGATCGCCTGGCAGGGGTTCGTGGTCTCGTCGCTGAACCGCACGCCGGAGCGCATGGTGACCGCGGCAGGGCTCTCCACCCTGCTGGTGGCGCAGTGGCTGGTCATCTTCGCGGGCACCACGGGCATGCTGCCGCTGACCGGCGTGCCGGTGCCGTTCCTCTCGTACGGCAAGACGCACCTGGTCACGTTCACGCTGGTCTCGGCCATGCTCGCGCGGCTGGCCGAGGACGGGCGCGCGCGCGAGGTGACGAGCGAGCTGCTCGAGCTGCGGCGCGGGTCGCTCGCGGTGCTGGCCTCGGTGCTGATCGCGCTCGCGGGCGGCGTGGCGGTGGCGGTGGCGCAGGGCGTGGTGCTGGCCGACCAGACCAGCCTGCGCGGCGCGATCACCACCCTGGCGCCCGAGCCCGGCTACCCCGCCGGACGCGTGACCGAGCGCTACGACCCGCGCTTCGAGGAGATCGCGCGCCGCATCCCCCGCGGCCCGATCCTCGACCGCGACGACCGCGTGATCGCCACCGCCGACGCGGAGGGCAACCGCACCTACCCGCTGGGCGACGCGATGGGCACCCTGCTGGGGCCGCCCCAGCAGATCATCCTGCGCCCGCCGTGGATGCTCGAGCGCCTGCTCGCGCACAAGGTCCGCGGCTACCCCGAGCGCGAGGACGGCAACGCGCTGTGGCTGGCCGAGGTGCCCGAGGGGGGCGAGCGGCTGCTGTTCATCGTGCACAGCCACGAGGAGAAGCCCGAGGACCGCGCGCGCGCGGAGGCGATGGCGGGCGGGGCGCCGGTGCGCCTGCTGCCGCTGCCCTCGCCGGACTACCGGCCGCTGCTGCCGCTGCTGCGCGCGGGGCCGGCGGACCGCGAGGCGGCGCTGGCCCGCATCGTGGCCGACGTCGAGGCGCGCACCGCGCGCATCACGATCGACGCGCGGCTGCAGAAGGCGGCCTCCGACATCCTCAAGCGCGCGGCCACGCGCGGGCTGGCCGCGGCCGCGGTGGTGATCGACGCGAACACCGGCGAGGTGCTGGCGCGGGCACAGTGGCCGGACTTCGACCCCGGCGACCCGTCGCTGCTCGAGCGCCTGCGCGACCCCCGGTTCCACTCGCGGGATCCGAAGTTCACCGGCTATTACGGGGCGTGGACGGACAAGACCGGCTTCCGCGGCGTCTACCAGGGCGGCTCCGCGGCCAAGGTGTTCACCGGCATCCTGGCCGCGCGCGCGGGGCTGCTGGGCGGGGCCAGCTCGTGCCCGCTCAGGGCGGGGCCGTCGTTCCCGTGCGTGCATCGCGATGCGGAGGGCCCGTTCTTCACGCGTCCCGGCTGGTATCGCTCCGTGCACGACCATCCGCTCGACGACCCGCACGGCAACCCCGAGTTCGTCGAAGGCATGGCCGTGAGCTGCAACGTCTACTTCGGCCAGCTCGGGCTGCAGCTCGGGCCCGAGGCCTTCGAGAGGCTGGTCGACGACGGGCTGGAGATGGGGTTCGGGCGCGGCTGGTACGACCCCGGCAAGCCGGGCAGCCGCGACCTGGCGCTGACCGCGTTCGGCCAGCACGCCTCGATGATGAGCGTGTCGCAGGCCGCGCGCATGGTCGCGCTGGTGGGCGGCGGGGGCGTGTACCGTCGCTGCCCGCCGTCGCTGGAGAAGGGCGTGCCGTGCGAGGAGAAGGCGCTCTTGGCCGAGCCGCACCTGGTCTCGCCGGTCCTCTCCGGCATGCGCGCGGTGATGACGCGCGGCACC
>DATBIZ010000137.1:0-9672 GCA_036556645.1 Vicinamibacteria bacterium
AGGCCAGGTCTTCGACCCAGCGGAACGGCTCCACGCGCACGGCGCCGCGCTCCAGCGCGGCCTCGGCTCCGGGCGCCGAGGTGACCACGAAGCCGGCCTCGATCAGCGACAAGGCGGCCCAGTGGCCGAGCCAGGTGCAGAGCTGACGGCGGCGCGCCTGGGGCGAATAGATGTTGATCCCCGAGCTCAGGCGCCGCCACCAGACGGCCTCGGCGTCGAGCAGGGAGGGGAGGTTCGGCAAGGGCACGCCCCTGAGCTCCGGCAGCCGCGACTCCATCAGCCGCGTCCAGATCGCGGGCAGGATCTGGCGGCCCCACTCGTCCCACGAGACCGGCGTGAGCGAAGCGATCGCGCCCGCGTTCGTGAGGAGCGAGGCCAGCAGGTGCCGCTCGACGCCGTCGAGGTCGTCGAGCAGGTGCGCGCAGCCGGCGCTCTCGCGCCGCGCGTCGGCCGTCATGCGGAGCGCGCCCAGCCGGACCGCGAGCGGCGGGTGCGTGTCGTGTGCGCTGGGCGCTCGCGGGGACGTGGGCGCCGCGTCCCGCGCCGGCGCCGTCGCGGCCAGGAAACGGCGGTAGCCCTCCAGCATCGGCGGACGGAACCCCGACTCCACCGCCGGCACGAACACGCCGTGCCAATACGCGGACCAGGACGTCTCGTGCCGCTCGAGCGCCACCAGCGCGCCGGCGAGCGCCTGCGGGCTGACCGTGCGCGCGGCCAGCGCGTCCGCGCGCAGCTCCTGCTCGCGCGAGGCGGCTCCGGTCAGACGCAGGAAGAGCTGGCCGTAGGCGTAGAACGGCAGGTGGAGGTAGACGCTGGAGCCGTCGAGCCGGTGCAGGGCGGCGGAGATGGCCAGGAACGTCCGGTGCTGCCACGGCCCCAGCTTCACGTCGCCACCCGCGTGGTGCCCGAACTCGTGGGCCAGCACCGCCGCCAGCTCGTCCTGGTCGAACAGCGCGAACAGCGGCAGGCCGATGCCCAGGACCGGCTCGCGCCAGAGCCCGCCGAAGCGCGGGCGGCTCGCCGCGAACGCGGTGGCGTCCTCGACTACGTAGACGGCCGACGGCAGCCGGTGGCGTGCCGCCGCGGCCACGCGCGTGATCAGGGCGTGGAGCGCGGGCTGCGACCGCGCCGAGACCTCGATCCCGGGCGCGGTCCAGCGGGCGCGCGGCGGGACCAGCGCCCACAACACGTACGCCGCGCCCGCGCCGGCGGCGATCCCGGACGGCGCGAGAGCGCCCGTGTACGTGAGCTCGGCCCACGGCAGCCAGAGCAGGGCGAGGACCAGGCCGATCCCGCACAGGTAGAAGCCGGCGAAGAGGGAGAGCGCCAGCAGGACGCGCGCGGTCACGCCTGCGGCCAGCCGGCCAGCGCCATCCGTACGTAGCCGCCGACCGGGTCGCAGCCGTGGGCCAGCGCGACCAGTTCCTCCCGCTCGCGCAGGGACAGGCCGTGCTGCCGGGAGCGCGCCAGGTGCAGCGCGCCCTGCTCGGCCAGCGTCAGCTCGTCCAGCGCGCCGGCCCACGTTCCGTCATCGAGGTAGGCGCGGAGCGCGGCGACCGGCAGCGACCGCTCGGCCGCCGCCTCGAGCCGCTGCGTCGCGACCGCGTCGGAGGCCCGGCGCGCCTCGCCGAGAAGGAGGATCAGCACCTGGTCCTCGAGCTGGGCGAGGTCGTCGGTGCGCACGCGCGCCACGTCCTTCAGCGCGGCCACGGGGTCGTAGTGCGCGTGCTGCATCAGCTCGTAGAGGACACGGTCCTGCGGATCGCCGAGCGGCTGGAGGCTGGCGTTGGCGGCCGCGGTCCAGTAGCGGACCTGCAGCGCCATGTGCTCCTCCGGCGGCGAGCCGGCGGCGAGCTGCATCAGCAGCGGCGCGGTGGCCGTCGGCTGGCCGCGCCCGAGCCAGGTGTGGATGGCCGCGATCCGGCCCCGCGGCCCCTCCTGGCGCGCGAAGGCCTCTTCGGCGACGCGCCGCGCTTCCTCCACGCGGCCGAGCCCGGCCAGCGCGACCAGGTGCTCCTCCACGAAGCGCGACCACTCGCCGCGGTCGAGCGCGCGCACCCGCTCCAGCGACGCGAGCGCCTCGCCGAAGCGGCGGTCGCGGATGTGGCGGAAGATCAGGATGCGGCGCAGCGGCACGTGGTCGGGGAACACCTGCACCAGGCGCGTGGCCTCGGCGATGCCCTCGGGGTCGGGAAGCAGCCGCGCGTACAGGTACGCCGCGTCCGCCGACTTCGGGTTCTGCGCGAAGCGGGCCTTGTAGGTGGCGACGAGCGCGTCGTCCTTGCCCAGGTCCTGCGCCATGGACTGGTACTGGCGGTGGTGCTCGACCGACTCCGGATGCCGCGCCAGCGCCTGCTCGGCCAGCTGCAGCGCCTCGTCGCGCTTGCCGACCGCGCGGCACAGCCCGACCGCGAGGTCGATGTGCGTGCCCCGCGCGTCGGCGAGCGCCATCCCGCGCGCCAGGGTGAGCGCCTGGTCCGCGTTGCGCCGGCCCGCGATCGCGTTCGCGCAGACGTCCACCTCGCCGGGCAGCCACGCGAGCTGCCGGCGGAACGCGATCTTCTGCCCGCGCGACATGGAGAGCGTCTGCGGCGGATCGGTGAACGCGTAGTCCACGCCCGGCCGGCGGATCGAGCGCTCGCCGCAGAGGAGCTGCGGCTCGGGGATCGCGCGGCCGTCCACCTGGTCGCCGTAGGCGACGGTGCGGTCCATCAGCGGCGCCGCGCCGAGCACGTTCCAGACGAGGACGTCCGTTCCCGCGTCCACCTGCAGGTCGGCCGACTCGATCGGCTGGCCGGTGGCCGAGGTCACGCGCACGGGGTGGAGGCCGGTGCGCACCGTCACCGTCTGCCGCTGCCTCGGCGCCACGTCCTGGGCGACGTCGCCGATGGCGACGCGGACGGGCCAGGGGAGGCCGTTGACGAGGTGCACCTCGTGGTGCCGCGACCAATGGAAGGCCTGGAGGGCGCCGGCCATCACGCCCGCGAGCACGCCGAGCACGGCCAGCCGGTTCCACGCGCGGAGCGGCGCCGACATCGGCACCTTGCCGAGGAAGTACCAGCCCTTCTCCTCGGCGTCGCGCACCAGGTATTGCGCGAGCGGGAAGATCGGCACGAACGCGAACACGAGGAAGTGGGTCTTGACGTACGAGCCGTCGGGAGCCTCGTCCGCGCGGCCGTACACGCTCGCCCCCACGCCGTTCACCGTGGTCAGCAGCGGCGACCGGCGCGCCGGCGTCACGAACAGCGCGCGGTGCCCGAGCAGCGCGTCGAGCGTCGGGCGGTGCGCGCCGAGCCGGCCGCGCAGGCGCGCCCACCAGAGCGACCGGTACACCGCGTGCGGGTTGCCCCGCGCGACCGCCCGTGCGATCGCGTCGTCCGCCTGCGCAAGCGACAGAAGCTCCGGCGCGCGCTCGAACATCCCGGCCGGGTCGGGCAGCGGCATTGTCATCGGCGCCTCCACGCGCGGGGGAGTATAGGGAGGCGCCCGGCCAGGGTCGGTGAGCCACGCCGCACCCGGCGGCGAACGGTCCAAGTGCTATCGGCTGTGTGAGATGGCGACGGCGGCGGTCACCCGCGGGGCGTGCAGAGACGGAGCGATTCGAGCGTCTCCTGGACACGCTCGACCGCATTCAGCAGCGACTGGAGGCCGGTCGCGCAGCCGTCGAGCTCCTTCTGCAGCTCCGCGCCGGCCGGCGGCACGTCGGTCTGCGCCTTGCGGACGGCCTCCGTGAGCTGCTCGACCGCCGTGTCCACGCGCGCCGCGAGCTGCTGCACCTGGTCCAGCTCCGCGGCGTAGGCGGCCGCGCACTGCTCGAGAGAGAACTGCGTCACCTGCTCGAGGTGCTCGCGCGCGTCGGAGAAGGACTCCTCGACGATCCGCTGGGTCTCGTCGAGCCGCTGCTGCCAGACCTCGTAGCTCTCCTGCAGCGCGAAGGTGGCCTCGTTGAAGCTCTGGACGAAGGACCCCGTCTCGCGCTCGACGACGTCCTGCAGGTCGCGCAGCCCGCCGAACACCTCGTTCTGCAGGAAGTCGCGCGCGCCCTCGAGGCCGGTGGTGGCCGCTTCGCCGGCGGCCTCGATCTGCGTGGCGAGCTGCTCGCCCGCCTGGTCCACGACGTCGAGCCCCTGGTCCACCTGCGTGGTCGTGCCCTGGACCGCCTCCGCGAGGTCCTGCACGGCCTCGCGCGCGCCTTCCAGGCCCTGCTCGGTGGCCTGGCGCGTCTGGTCCACCGCCGCGTCGAGCTGCGCGAGCCCCTCGCCGGCCGCCTGCAGGCGAGACGCCAGGGCGGACCGCTCCTGTCCGGTGCGGCCGAGCAGGTCCTGCACGCGCTCGGTGAACGCGGACCAGTCCTCGTCCATCTGCTCGGCCACGCGCGTGGCCAGGGCCTCCAGCGTCGTCAGCGATTGGCGGGCCTCCGTGAGGTCGGCCTGCAGCGCGCTGACCTTCTCCACCGCGTTCGGCGCCGACGTGCGCAGGTCGCTCATGGGCCAGTCCTCACCAGCTCAGGCCGGCCTGGGCGGCGGCCTCGCGGACGTTGGCGACCATCTCCTGCACCGGCTCGACCGTGTCCTTGCAGGCTTCGACCAGGGGCGCCACGGCCGCGCGGTCCTCGACCAGGGCGGCCAGCGCCTCGGCCAGCGACTCCGAGAGCGCCGTCGCCGCGGCGCCGGACTCGCGCACCGCGCCGGCCAGCGCCTGCTCGATCGCGGTCTCCACGTCCTGCTGCAGCCGATCGCGCAGCTCGTTCTCCTGCTCCTCCACCACCGCCAGCGCGGCGTCCACCGCGGTCGTCTGCTCGGCCTCCATCTCGTGCGCCAACTGACGCGCGTCCTGCATGCGCTCGTCCGCCTGCTGCGCATAGTGGCCGAGCTGCTGGCGCAGCATGCCGAAGGCCTGGTCCGCCGACTCCTGCGCGTCCTCGGCCGCCTGCTGCAGCGCGCCCGCCTCGTCGGCCACCGCGTCGGCCGCGCCGGCCACCGCCTGCCCGCCGGCGTCGAGCGTCGCCTCCAGCGTCGCCAGCGCCGAGGCGCCGGCCGCGCGCTGCTCGGCGATGTCCGCCGCGCCCTGGGTGAGGCGCTCCTCGAGGCCGTCCATCGCGTCCACCGCCGCCTCGACCGCGCCCGCCAGCGCGGCATGCGTCTGCTCGGCGGCGGCGAGCGCCTCCAGGCCCTGCTCGATCTCGCGCGCCGCCTCGCGCAGCGCGCCCTGCCGGCCGTCGGCGTCGTCGCCGAGCCCCTCGAGCGCGGCGCGGACCTGCTCCAGCAGCCCGGCGGCCTGCGTGCGGCGCTCTTCGATCTGCTGGAGCAGGCCCTCCACCCGCGACTCGAGGGCGGCGGCCTGACCGACGACGGCCTCGAGCTGGCCGGGCAGCAGCGGCAGCACGTTGCCCAGCGTATCGAGCGCTTCCTTGGCGTCTTCCAGATCGCTCATGTCACGCCTCGAGCGTGTCCAGCGCCTCGCGGATCTCGCCCGCGTGGGTCACCGCGGTGGCGAGGTCGGCCAGCAGCGGCAGCAGCTCTTCGGCCGCCTCCGCGCCGGGGCGCAGCACGCCTTCGAGCGCCTGGCCTTCCAGGCGCAGGTCGCCGAGGACCTCCTGCAGCGTGTCCACCTGCGTGGCCAGCTCCGTGGCCGCCGGCTCGAGCGCCTGCAACGCCTCGTCCAGGACGTCGGTGGCCGTGATCAGCTCGCCGCCGGAGGAGACGGCCTGCGTCTTGGCCGACTCGTAGAGCGAGGTGAGGGCCTGGGCGCCCGCGTCGCAGTCTCCCTCCAGCGCCCCCGGCAGCGCGCTCCACTCGGCGATCGCCGCTTCGGCGTCGCTCTGCAGCTCCGGCGCCTTCTCGGAGACGAGCGCGGCGGTGAGCGCCTCGATCGCGTTGGCGGCGGCGTCGCCGCCCGAGTCCACGCGCTGCTGCGCCTCGTCGAGGGCCGTCTCCAGCGCCTCGAACGCCTCGCCGGCCTCCTGCTGCACGCGCTCGTACTCCGCGTCGGCGTCCTTCGCCGCCGTCTCGAGGCCGTCGAACGCCTGCGCCAGCTCGCCGTAGCCGCGCTCGAGCGCCGCGTCGTCCGCCTCGACCTGCTGCTCCAGCGACGACTCGAAGCGCTCGATCTCGCGCGCGGCGTCCGTCAGCTCCGTGTCGCGGACGTCCTCGGCCGCGTCGTGCAGCGCGTCGAGCGACTCGAGCGCGCCCGCCTGCGCCTCGGTGAGCCCCTTCTCGAAGTCGTCCAGCGCGTCGTTCAGGCGGGCCACGCGCTCCTCTTCGAGCGCGTCGATCTGCTCGTCCTCCGTCTCCAGGGCCGACGTCTTCTCCTTGACCACCGCGTTGGTCTCGCGGAGCAGCTTGTTGAAGTCGCGCAGCCGCTGGAGAGGGTCGGGGTTGGCCATGGCGCCTGCCTATCTTTCCGGGAGCCGGTCGCCGGCGGGGAAGAGCTGCTCGACCTTGTCCACGAGGTCGCCGACCTCGCCCGCCTGCTCCACCGCGAGCTGCGCGCGCTGGGCCACCACCTCGTCCTCGTGCTCGCACAGCTCGGCGAGCGCCTCCAGGGCGGCGCGCAGCGGCGCGGCCGCCTCGGCCACGCGGGCGGTGGCCCGCTCGGCGAACTGCTGGCGCAGCGCGACCACCGCTTCGTTGTGCTCGGTGACCATCCGGTTGCAGAAGTCCACCAGCAGCGCCGTCTGCGAGTGGATCAGGGCGGCCATGCCGGCGACGTAGGCCTGCGAGCGCTCGATGCCGACGCCCTCGAGTTCCTCGAGGCCGCCCGTCCAGTCCGCGGTCTTCTGTTCGACCTCGCGGACCGCTTCCTCGACCGCTTCGCTGAGCTGCGCCTCGCGCGTGGAGAGCGTGCCCATCCGCTGGTCGAGCGCCTCCGAGGCCTCCTCGACCTGCTTGCCGAGCGCCTGCAGGGCCTCCTGCGCCTGCGCCACCTCGGCCTGCAGGCCGGTGCCGACCTCGGTCAGCCTTCGCTCCAGGCCGGTCAGCGCTTCGCCGACGGCTTCGCGGGCCTCCACGGTGCGCTGCTGCACCTCGTCCGCGCGCGTGTCGATGCCCTCGAGCGCGGTGCCGATCTCGGTCCCGCGCTGTTCGAGGTCGTCCTCGGCGGTCTCCAGCCGCGAGTTCAGCTCCTGGAGCTGGCCGTGCGCCTCTTCGCTCTCGCGGCCGAGCACCTCGGCGAGCGCGTCCGCGCGCTGGCGCAGGCGCTCGAGCACCTCGCTCGCGTCCTCGGCGGCGGCGGCGAGGTCGTCGCACTCGGCGATCGCCTCGTTCATCAGCCGGTCGAACTCGCCGGGATCCATGCGGCCTCGCTAGGCGCCTTCGGCGCGGTGGAGCATGGGCAGGAACGCCGCGAAGCTGTCCGCCACCGGCTCGGTGTGGGGCTTCCCCGGACGCGACTTCTCGTGGTCCCAGAACACGACGCGCGGCCGGCCCGGCCCCGCGTAGTCGAAGCAGAGGTAGTCGCCGGGATAGAGCGCCACGAACGGTACGAGCCGATCGTGAAGGCGGTCCTCGATGCGGATGCGCACCGCGCGCACGTCGAACGCGCCGTGGCCCTCGCGATCGCCGGCGAAGTTGGGGACGATGCAGAGGAAGCGCGTCACGACCTTCACGTTGCCGCCGTGGTCGAAGTTGCGCTTGCCGGGCTTGCCGCCGTTGTACCGGGCCAGGTGCGCGGTCCAGTCGGGGTCGAAGCGCATCCCCACGAACCGCTCCGCCTGCTCGACCTCCCGGGGGTCGAGCGGGCCGGCCAGGCTCTTCGGGTCGTACTCGAGGTCCACCTCCGGCGGCGCGGACCGGCCGCTCCCACCTGAGGCCATGCCGCTCAGGACCTCCCGCCGGTGGCCCAGCCGCCGTCGGCCCGGCGGCCGCCGTCGTGCTTGACCGAGTCGTGCGCGGCGGTCAACACCAGCTGCATCCGCCCGGAGTCCTGGTGATGGTGCCAGGTGTACCCGTCACGCTCGCCGCCGATCTGCTCGTTGAGCCAGCGGAACTGGGCGCGGTCGCTCTCGCCCCAGAGGCTCATCGGCAACTGGACCTCGGCGATCACGTATTTGCTGAAGTCGGCGAAGGTGTGGTCGCCGACGGTCGTGGTCGGCACGTCGAACTGGAGCTGGGCCGCGGCCTTGATCGCCGCCTTCTCGGCGGCCGACATCCCGCCGCCGACCAGGTTCCAGTTCCAGGTGTCCCCCTGTCCCCCGGCCGCCTGGCTGGTGCGGATCAGCGCCTTGTAGCGGTGGACGCGCTGCTGGAGGGTCGTCGGGATCTCCTGGCGCGCGAAGTCGGGCAATCGGACGAACTCGAGCGTCCAGGGCGGGCCGCCCATGCGTCTACCTCCGTCGGGTTCGAGACTCGATCAGGCGATACGGAAACCGGACGATCTGAGGGTGTGATCCTTGATACGTCAGGGGTTCGGGGCTGTCAAGCGTCGCGGCGGTTCTCGCGCGGGGCTCCGCTCGCTGTCACGTTGTCGTCCTCCGCACCACCAGATCGGTGACAAGGAGGTCACATGATGTCCTGCAATCGTCGCCTGTCCCTCAGCGTGAAGCTCGCCCTGATCACCGGCCTGATGGCCGGCCTCGGCTCTCCGGTGTCCGCGCAGGAGCCGCCCGCGCTCGACCGTTTCCTCTCCCCGGAGGTCCGCGAGGCGTTCGCCGCGGCCGCCCGTCACGACGAGCTGTGGCAGGCCGCCACCCGTGACGGGGAGTTGTACCTGCGCGAGCGCGGCATCGAGGTCCCGAAGGACCTGAACGTCTCGTTCCTGAACGTCCAGCGCCAGGGCGACTGGATGATCTGGTCGGACGGAGACTTCGGCCCCCTGCTCGAGATGTACTGCCCGCCGGTGCGCACCTGGTGGCAGGAGTGCCGCAAGACCATGCAGGTGTGCGAGACCCGGCAGGTCGCCTACTGCAAGACGACCACGAACCCGGACCCGAAGGACCCCTGCTATCCGAAGGCGTCGGTGCTGGAGGAGGTCAACGTCAACTGCTACACCGTGTGCGAGCAGTCCATCTGGGAGCCGGAGCTGACCCTGCCGATCCGCCCGCCGTTCCCGCCGGTGCTGTCGTATCCGGGGAAGCCCTAGCCGGCATCCAGGCGAGTCAGCACCGCGACTCGTCGACCTGGCGATCACCCGACGTGTAGGTGGCGAGCGGTGCGGCACCGGGCCGGATCCCGATCTGCCAGGTGAGCCCGTCCGGCGCCCGGCCCTCGCATCGTATCCGCTGCGCGTGGATGCCCCGCAGGTGATGGAAGGCGCACACGGCGACGCGGTTGGTCAGGTCGTCCGAGCCTCCCCGGGAGCGGAAGATGACGTGGTGGTCCTGCAGGTTCTGCATGGACGAGCAGCCGGGCACCCTGCAGAGCCACCCGTCACGCTCGAACACCCGATGCTCGGCCGGGACCTTCTTGCCGGCGCCCCAGCACGAGAAGACGTAGTCGAGGATCACACCCAGCGCCTGTCCCTCCGTCGGTAGCCGTCCTGCGGCGGCCTCCATGCGGCGGCGGACGGTGCAGAGCACCGCTTGCAAGAGCTGGACGACCTCGGCAGGACCGATCATCCGCACGGTGCAGGTTTCGGCGGCACCGATTTCCCGCTCCCCCCCTGGCGAGGTGTCCTCTCGAGGGGACTTTGGGACTGCACCGATTTCCCGGTCCTCGGGAAGCCCGCCGGTGCGCC
>DATBIZ010000138.1:0-3520 GCA_036556645.1 Vicinamibacteria bacterium
TGGCGGGCGCCACCGGCCGCGTGGGCTCGGTGGTGGCACGGGAGCTCCTGTCGCGGGGGCACCACGTGCGGGCGCTGGTCAGGGATCGCGCGGCGGCCGGCCGGGTGGATCCGCGGGCGGAGCCCATGCCGGTCCGCTGGACGCTGGTGCCGCGCGCGGAGCGGGTGGTGACGGTGGCCACGACGCTCGAGCAGACGCTGCGTGACGCGCTCGCGCGGAGCGCCGCGTGAGCGTCGCGGCCGCGGCCGCGTGGGAACGCTGGGCGACGTGGTACGAGGGCTGCGCCGCGCCGCTCGGGGAGTGGTTCGGCCGCGCCGTGCAGGCTCGGGCCGGCCTCGCCGTCCTCGACGTCGGCTGCGGAGCGGGGTTCCCGGCCCTCGCGATCGCGTCCTGCGTGCGGCCCGGCGGCCGCGTCGTGGCCACGGACGTCTCGCCGGAGATGGTCGCGGTGGTGGCCCGGCGCGCGAAGGCGCTCGCGCTCGACAATCTCGTCGCGCGCGTGGCGGACGCCGCCGACCTGCCGTTCGAGGACGAGGCGTTCGACGCCGTCACCTGCTCCACGGCGCTGATGCTGTGCCGCGAGCCCACCCGCGTGGCGGCGGAGATGCGCCGCGTGTTGAAGCCCGGAGGCCGCCTGGCCGTGGCCGTCTGGGCGGAGCGGTTCCGCAGCCCCTTCTTCGAGATGGCGCTGACCACGCTGGCCGCCGCGATACCGCCCTCCCGCCCCGACGCCCCCGGTCCGTTCCGGCTGGGCCCGCCCGGCGCTCTGGAAGGTGAGCTCCACGCCGCCGCGTTCTGTGACGTCGAGATCGAGAGCCGCCCGTTCCCGTTCGAGTGTCCGTCCCCGGACGAGTACGTCGAGGTGTTCACCTCTCTCGCCGTCGGCCTCACCGACCGGCTGGCGGCCTTGCCCGCCGGCGAGGGCGGCCGGCTCCGCGCCGAGCTGGCCGCGCGGGCCAGGGCCCAGGCGGCCGCGGATGGACGCGTGCGGCTCATCGCGACCCCGCTGTGCGCCACCGCCCGGCGGTGAAACTGCCGCGGGGTGTGGCTAGGAAGGGACGCTCGGCCCGGGCCCCGTGGCCGCGGCGGCGGCCGCGCTCGACGAGCGCCCGGCCTGGTAGAACGCCGCGAACGCCTTCAAGGCGAGGAGCCACGCCGCCAGCGTGATCGCGTGACGCGCGTAGTCCCACTGCGCCCACTGCGTCGCGATCGCGACCGTCTCGGGATCGGCCGCGGTTTCCAGCCGCATCAGCCGCACCATCGTCGGGATGAAATAGCCGAAGGTGAACGCGCGGTCGGCCACCGCGGCAACCCCCGCCGCCAGCCACCACCGCCGGAGCGCGCCCGAGGTCTGCCACGCGGCGATCAAGTTGCCGATCGTGAGCAGGGTGAGCGGCACCGTCGTCACGTAGACCCAGAAGGCGAGGCCGGTATTGGCCTGACGCGCCGCCTCGGCGTTCCATCGGTAACCCGACTGCACGGAGCCGCTCAGCCACTGCGGAACGAGCACCCGGGACTCGAAGAGCCCGGCGCCGAACGCGGTGCCGAGGTTGATCACGAACAGCCACAGCAGGAGGCTGGCGACGGGTCGCCTCATGGCAGCACGCGGTCGGCCTGGGAGAGGAGCGCTGGCAGGAACGCGATCCCCAGGTGTCGTGCGGCCGTATTGTTGAGGGTGAGGTAGTAGCGGGACGGATAGCGGATCGGGAGGTCGCCGGGCCGGGCGCCTTTGAGGATCTGATCCACGTACCAGGCCGCACTGCGGAACTGATCCACGAGGCTCGGCGCCCATGTCATCAGGCCCCCGGCCACCGCGAACATCGTGGCCTGGTAGACCGCCGGCAAACGGTGCTTCGCCGCGAAGCCCACGATGAGCTGGCGGTTCACGTACGACAACGCCCCCTGGAAGTTCATGAGGCCGTCCATCCCCTCGGCCGCGATCCTGGCGAGTGCCTGCTCCAGTTCCGGGAGCGTGGCCGCGCGATAGGGCTTCACGGTGACGCCCAGCCTGGCCGCCGCGCCCTGCGCCTCCGCGAGCTGCGCCTCGTGTCCTCCGCGTCCGGGCGTCGTGGAGAGAAGCGCGAGGCGCGACACGGACGGCGCGGCCGTCTTCAACAGCTCGAGGCGCTTGACGGTGACCCCCGGCGGCAGCTCGTCGATACCGGTCACATTGCCACCGGGACGCTCCAGCGTCTCCGCGAACCCGTTGCTGACGAAGCCCGGCGTGGTCACGACGACCAGGGGCATCGCAGGGTTCGCGGCCCGAGCGGCCAGGGCCAGCGGCAGCGAATGAACCACCACCAGCTCGACGTCCCCCCGAACCGCGGCCGCCACGGGGTCCACGCCGGAGGTGCCGCGACGTGCTTGGTGGGCTTCGACCACGAGGTTCTCGCCCTCGACGTAAGCCATGGTGCGGAGCGTCTCCTTGAACGCGGCCACGCCGCCTTCCGGGTCGTCGCCGGACACGAGCCCGATGCGTCGGACGCGGCCCGGCGTTGCGGTGGACGAGACCAGCAGCGCGCCCGCGCAGCGTCCGACGAAATCACGCCGCCTCATCCGACCCGCCACGGCGAACGGTACTCTCGGCCGAGCAGCCGGGTCGCCTCCGGTTCATTCCCTTCGAATGCTTCGCTCTGGGCGATCCAGCGCAGCTTCCGGCCCGTACGGAACGCGATGTTCCCCAGGTGGGGCACGACCGCGGAGCGGTGGCCGACCTCCGCCGGCGCCAGGGGCGTGCGCCGGCTGCGGACGCTTTCGATGAAGTCCGCCACGAGCAGGTCCGTGGTGTCGCGGCTCTTCACGACCTTGCGCTCGGAGCGGTAGACGGGCCTTTCGTCGTCCGCGGCGGCGGCCGCGCCCGGCTCGCGAGGCTCCATCTCCGCGTAGATCTCGTACCCGATCCGGTCCGCGATCAGCGTCCCCTTCGTGCCGTAGTAGGCCTCGCCGTGCGGCCGGTCGAACTCGCCGCGCATCTGGTAGTAGGCCATCCCCGGCGTGCGGCCGCCCGCGCCCTGGCCATTGAGCGCGCAGACCTCGTAGCTCATCACGAAGCCCGGGTACTCGTAGGTTGCCTGTACGAGGTCCGGCGTCTCGCCCGAGTCCTGGAGCGAGAAGCGCCCGCCGGTCGCCACCACCGAGCGCGGCGCCTCCACGCCCATCACCTGGTGGAACGAGTCGAACCGGTGCGTGCCGTAGTCGGTGACCCAGCCGCCCGCGTAGTCCCAGAACCAGCGGTAGGTGCTCAGGAAACGCGCACGGTTGAAGGGCACCATCGGCGCGGGGCCGAGATACATGTCCCAGTCGAGCCCGGGAGGCGGCTGGCCGTCGGCGTGCTTGCCGATCCCCCGGGGATGGAGGTTCTGGAAGTTCCAGATGCGCACGTACCGGACCTCGCCCAGCTCGCCGCCCTGGAGGATCTTCTGCACCTCGCGGTAGTGCGGCGCCGCGCGGTGCTGCGTGCCGTGCTGGACGATGCGCCCCGTCCGCTTCGCGGCCTCGACCACCGCGCGGCTCTCGCGGA
>DATBIZ010000139.1:0-6680 GCA_036556645.1 Vicinamibacteria bacterium
GACGCGCGCCGGCCAGGGCGGCATCAAGGAGGTCATCGCGCTGGTCGAGGGCGAGCGCGTCTACTCGAAGCTCCGCTACGAGAGCGGCGTGCACCGCGTCCAGCGCGTGCCCGCCACCGAGGCCTCCGGGCGCATCCACACCTCCGCGATCACGGTCGCCGTGCTGCCCGAGGCCGAGGACGTGGACGTGAAGATCGAGGCCAAGGACCTGCGCATCGACACCTTCTGCTCGTCGGGTCCGGGCGGCCAGAGCGTGAACACCACCTACTCCGCCGTGCGCATCACCCACATCCCCACCAACACGGTCGTCTCCTGTCAGGACGAGAAGAGCCAGATCAAGAACCGGGAGAAGGCGATGAAGGTGCTGCGGGCGCGGCTCTACGAGATGGCGCTCGAGGAGCAGCAGAAGGCGATCGCCAGCGACCGCCGCAGCCAGGTGGGCTCGGGCGACCGCAGCGAGAAGATCCGCACCTACAACTTCCAGCAGGCGCGCGTCACCGACCACCGCATCGGGCTGACCCTGCACCGCCTGCAGGACGTGCTCGACGGCGACCTCGACGAGGTCGTGCAGGCGCTGGTCGCCCACCACCAGGCCGAGAAGCTCAAGCAGTCGGCCTGACCGCCCGCCGGTGACCGTCGAACAGGCGCTGCGCCAGGCGGCCGACCGGCTCTCGCGGGCCGGGGTCGCGGACGCGGAGGGGCAGGCCGAGCGGCTGCTGCGGCACGCGCTCGGTTGGGACCGCGCCGCGGTCCTGGCCCGCGGCGGCGAACCGCTGCCGGCCGGCGGCCAGGCGCGCTTCGACGCGCTGGTGTCCGCGCGCGCGCAGCGCCGGCCGCTCCAGCACCTGACGGGCACCCAGGCGTTCTGGCGCCACGACTTCCTGGTGACCCCGGACGTGCTGATCCCCCGCCCGGAGACCGAGCTGCTGGTGGAGAGCGCGCTCGAGCTGCTCCGCGGCCGCGAACGGCCGCAGGTGGCCGACGTGGGCACCGGCAGCGGCTGCATCGCGGTCTCCATCGCGGCCGAGCGGCCCGACGCGGTCGTGCACGCCACGGACGTGTCGGAGCGGGCGCTGGCGGTGGCCGGGGAGAACGCCCGGCGCGCCGGCGTCGCCGCCCGCGTGCGGCTCCATCACGGCGACCTGCTCGACGCCTTGGCCGGGGAGGCCGGACCGCTCGACCTCGTGGTCAGCAACCCGCCGTACGTGGATCCCGTGGACCTGCCCGGGCTCGAGCCCGAGGTGCGCGACCACGAGCCGCGCCAGGCGCTGCTGGCGCCGGATCCGCCCTACGGCATCTATGCCCGGCTGGCGCGGCAGGCGGCCCACGCCCTGCGTCCCGGCGCCCACGTCGCGGTCGAGGTCGGCCGCGGGATGGCGGACGAGGTCGCGCGCATCCTGCGGGCGGCCGGCTTCGACCGTCCCGCGATCCGCCGCGACCTGCAGGGGATCGCGCGCGTCGTGACGGCGCCCACACGCTCGTCCACGCGCTGACGCGCGCGCCACCCGCCGGCACGGTTCCCGCATAGACTGGGTGCAATGGAAACGATTCGCATCGTCGGCGGACGGCCCCTCGAAGGCACGGTCCGGATCTCGGGCGCGAAGAACGCGTCGCTGCCCGACGTGTGCGCGGCGCTGCTGACCGGGGAGCAGGTCGTCCTGCACAACGTGCCGGAGGTGCGCGACATCCGCACCATGGGCCGGGTGCTGATGGACCTGGGGGCGGCGGTGGACTTCCGCGTGGGCGGCACGGTCGCCATCCAGGCCGGCACGATCACCTCGGTCGAGGCCACCTACGACCTGGTGAAGACCATGCGCGCGTCGGTGCTGGT
Organism: Vicinamibacteria bacterium; assembly: GCA_036556645.1. GTDB lineage: Bacteria > Acidobacteriota > Vicinamibacteria > Fen-336 > Fen-336 > DATKEG01. Next base: position 1,832 of record DATBIZ010000139.1, read on the forward strand.
GCTCGGGCCGCTGGTGGCGCGGGCCGGCCGCGCCCGCGTCTCGCTGCCCGGCGGCTGCGCGATCGGCGCGCGGCCGATCGACCTGCACCTGAAGGCGCTCGAGAAGATGGGCGCCACCATCCACGTCGAGTCGGGATACGTGGAGGCGCGGGCGGAGCGGCTGCGCGGCGCGGAGATCACGTTCGACATGGTGACCGTGACCGGCACCGAGAACGTGATGATGGCGGCCGCGCTGGCCGAGGGCGAGACCGTGATCAGGAACGCGGCCCGCGAGCCCGAGATCGAGGACCTGGCCGAGCTGCTCACCCGGATGGGCGCGCACGTCGAGGGCGCCGGCTCCCCCACCGTGCGCGTCCGCGGCGTGGAGAAGCTCGGCGGGGCCGAGCACACGGTGATCCCGGACCGCATCGAGACCGGCACCTTCGTGGGCGCCTGCGCGATCGCCGGCGGCGACATCGAGGTGCGCAACTGCCAGCCGAACCACCTGCGGCCGGTGATCGAGAAGTTCCGCGAGAACGGCGTGCGCATCGAGGAGGGACCGAACAACCTGCGCGTGCGCGCGCCGCGGACCATGAAGGCGGCCGACGTCACCACCGAGCCGCACCCCGGCTTCCCCACCGACATGCAGGCCCAGTACATGGCCCTGATGACGCAGGCCTCCGGCACGAGCCGCATCACGGAGACGATCTTCGAGAACCGCTACATGCACGTGGCCGAGCTGCAGCGGATGGGGGCCAACATCCGGCTGGACCATCGCACCGCGGTCGTCACCGGCCACACCCCGCTCTCGGGCGCGCAGGTGATGGCCACCGACCTGCGCGCCTCGGCCTGCCTCCTGCTCGCCGCGCTGGCCGCGCGCGGCGAGACCATCGTGGACCGCATCTACCATCTCGACCGCGGGTACTACCGGATCGACGAGAAGCTGCGCGGGCTGGGGGCGGACATCGAGCGGGTCGGCCAGGGCGGACGGCGGGCCACCGACGCGGTGGTGGCGGCGGAGCCCGGCGCGTAGACTTCCGCGCATGAAGGACCCGGCCGCGCTCCGGCGCCGGCTGCTCGAGTGGTACCGGCGGCACCGGCGCGACCTGCCCTGGCGGCGGACCCGCGACGCCTACCACGTGTGGGTGTCCGAGGTGATGCTGCAGCAGACCACGGTGAAGGCCGTGGTCCCCTACTACGAGCGCTTCCTCGAGCGCTTCCCGACCCCGGCCGCGCTCGCCGCGGCCTCCGAGGAAGACGTGGTGGCGACCTGGTCGGGCCTCGGCTACTACCACCGCGCGCGGAACCTGCGGCGCGGGGCGCGCCACGTCGTGGACCACCACCGCGGCGCGTTCCCACGCACGCTGGAGGCCGCGCTGGCCGTGCCCGGCGTCGGCCTCTACACCGCGAGCGCGGTGCTCTCGATCGCCCACGACGTGCCGCTGCCGGTGGTGGACGGCAACGTGCGGCGCGTGCTGGCGCGCGTGCTGGCCCTGCGCGGCCCCGAGTGGCGCAAGGACGCGCCCTATTACAACCGCGCGGACGAGCTGTTGGACCGCGCCGCGCCCGGCGACTGGAACCAGGCGGTGATGGAGCTGGGCGCGACGGTCTGCCTTCCGCGGAGGCCCGCCTGCCCCGCCTGCCCGCTGCGCGCCCCGTGCCAGGCGCGCGCGCTCGGCATCCAGGACGACCTGCCCGAAGCCCGCGGGCGGCGCGCGGTCGTGGACGTGACCGTCGCGGCGGCGGTCGTGGAGCGCGACGGCCGCGTGCTTCTCGTGCGCCGGGCCGAAGGCCGGCTGATGGGAAGGATGTGGGAGGTGCCGCAGACGTCGCTCGAGTCGCAGGGACTGCGCGACCTCGCGCGCGAGCTGCTCGAGCGGCACGGCCTCGACCTCGCGCCCGGGCCGCTGGTGGCCCGCGGCCGCCACGCGATCACCTTCCGGCGGATCCGCCTGGAGGCCTACCAGGCGCGCCTGCGCCGCGAGCCGCCGGCGGATCCCGAGCGCTTCCTGTGGGCGACGCCCGCCGAGATCGGGGCGCTGCCGGTGTCGTCCCTGACCAGGAAGGTCCTGCGCGGGGCCGCGCAGCCGCAGAGGCCGCTCGGCTTCTGAGATGCGCGCTCCGCTGAAGGCGCTGCTGGTGCTGGCGGTCGCGGCTGGCGCGGTCGCGCTGACGCGCTGGCCGCGGATCAACGACGTGGAGACGGGCCGCACGCCGGAGTACCCCGACCTGACCGTCCAGCGCTTCACCGCGGGCGAGGAGCGCGTGACACGCGCGGCCCGCGCGGCGGTGGCCGCGCTGCCGGGCTGGGAGCTGGTCGGCTCCGGCCGCGGGCCGGCAGGCGCCGAGCTGCAGGCGGTGGCCCGCACGCGCGTGCTGCGCTTCAAGGACGACGTGACCGTGCGCATCCGCCGCCGCGCCGGCCTGGCCGAGGTCAGCGTGCGCTCGCGATCGCGTGTCGGCAAGGCCGATTTCGGCCAGAACGCCCGAAACATCCGTGCTTTCCAGGCCGAGCTGGAGCGCCAGATGTTGGTGCCGTGACGAGGGTGTAGACTACGCGGCTGTGTCCTGTCTCTTCTGCGACATCGTGGCCGGCAAGATCCCGGCCAAGGTGGTGCACCAGGACGAGGCGGTGCTGGCGTTCCGCGACATCAACCCGCAGGCGCCGACGCACGTCCTGGTCATCCCCAAGCGGCACATCACGAGCCTGAACGACCTCACCGAGGCCGACGACGCGCTGGCCGGCCGCCTGGTGCGGACGGGACGCGACATCGCGAAGCAGGAGGGACTCGCGGAGCGGGGGTTCCGCGTGCTCTTCAACGCCGGCGACGACGCCGGCTACAGCGTGTACCACATCCACCTGCATCTCGTGGGTGGACGCCGGCTCGGCTGGCCTCCCGGCTGAGCGAGGGACCTTTCGAGTGAGCCAGCGCGCGGCCGCGCCGGACCCCGACGAGATCGCCGGACGGTACCAGGTCGTCCAGAAGCTGGGCGCCGGCGCTTTCGGCACCGTCTACAAGGCGAAGGACCGCATCCTCGGGCGCATGGTCGCGATCAAGACCATCCGGCTCGAGGGGCTGGCCGCCGCCGGCGCGAGCCTCGAGGAGCTGGTCAACCGCTTCAAGCGCGAGGCGCAGGTCTCGGCGCAGCTCAAGCACCCGAACATCGTCACCATCTACGACATCGGCGAGGCGGGCGGCACGAGCTACCTCGCCATGGAGTTCATCGACGGGGTCGGGCTCGACCGCGTGGTGGCGGCCGGCAAGCTGCCGGTGGAGCGGGCGGCGCTGCTGGGGGCGCAGGTCGCCGACGGCCTCGACTTCGCGCACCGGCACAACGTCGTCCACCGCGACATCAAGCCCGCCAACATCATGGTCGAGGCCGGCGACCGCGTGAAGGTGACCGACTTCGGGATCGCGCGCGTGACCGACTCCGTGGACAACCTGACCGCCACCGGCAGCCTGCTCGGCACGCCGTCCTACATGAGCCCGGAGCAGGCGCGGGGCGCGCCCGTGGACGGGCGCAGCGACCTGTTCTCGGCCGGCTGCATCCTCTACGAGATGGTCGCGGGCAAGAAGGCCTTCCGCGGGGATTCGATCACCGGGCTGATCTTCAAGATCATCACCGAAGAGCCGCCGCCGCTGCGCGAGACGGACCCCACGCTGCCCGAGGAGTACGTGCGCATCGTGGCCCGGGCGCTGGCCAAGACCCCGGAGACGCGCTACCAGACCGGGCGCGAGCTGGCGGACGACCTGCTCGCGCTGACCCGCGCCGGCTCGACGCCGACCCTGCGCCAGTCGGAGATGGCGACCTCGCCCGGCGGCTCGGCGGCGGCGGCCCTGGCCCCCCTGAACGCGCCGACCATGGTCGGCGACGCGCCGACGAACATCCCGGCCGCGCCGACGTACCGCGTGCCCCCGGCGGCGCCCCCCACCACGCTGATGCCACCGCCGGCCGAGCCGACCCGGCTGGTGCCGCAACCGCCGCCGCCGGTGCCGCGCGCGGCGCCGAAGCCGCCGCCGCTGCCCCCGCCGCCGGTCGCCCGTCCCGCCGCCGCCGCTCGTCCGGCACCCGCGCCGGCCCAGAGCCGCACGGGGTTGCTGGTGGGGCTGGGCCTCGCCGGGCTGTTCGTCCTGCTCGCGGTCGGAGCCGGCGCGTTCTTCGTGCTGCGGTCACGCACCAGCGAGGAGACGACCGTCGGCCAGCCGGCGCAGGAGGTGCCGCCGGCGATCATCGCGCAGACGCCCACGACCACGCTGCCGCCGGCCGCCGCCGTCGCCCCCGCCCCCACCGCGGACCCGGGACCGGCGGCGACCGCGGCGCCGACGTCCGAGGGCGCCGGCGCCACCGCGGCGGTCCGGCCTGGATCCGGCCGGCCGTCCACCGCCGGCGGGGCCACGGGCGCCGCCAGCGCGGGCGGCGCGTCGTCGAGCGCGCCCCCGCCACCGGTCACCGCGCCGCCCCCGCGCGACGCGGTGTCGGAGATGTTCGACCGCGAGCCGCCGCAGGGCGACGGCCGCGACGCGGGGGACCGCGCCGCCGACCGCTATCGCTCCGACCGCGGCAGCACCTCGAACAGCGGCTACGGCACGAACCGCCGCTTCGCCCGCCGCGAGAAGGTGCCGCGCGACGTCACGCCCGCGGAGAAGCGGGCGGTCGCGGTGCTCCTCAACGTCCTGCAGTACCAGGCGGTGCACCGCCAGCGCACCGGCCGCTATGGCGACTTCAAGCAGATCCTCCCGCGCCAGGTCGCCAACCCCAACCTGATCGAGCACGCCGGGTACCGCTTCGACCTGACCGTCGAGCCCGACGGCTTCAAGGTGGTGGCCACGCCGCAGGCCGGCGGCCTGCGCGGCCTCGTCGCCGACGA
>DATBIZ010000140.1:0-9914 GCA_036556645.1 Vicinamibacteria bacterium
ACGCCCAGCGTCTCCGCCGCGAGCTGGCAGAACATCGTGTCGGAGCCGGTGCCGATGTCCGTGGCGCCCACGAGCAGGTTGAAGGAGCCGTCCTCGTTCATCTTGATCGAGGCGGCGCCCATGTCCACGCCGGGGATCCCCGAGGCCTGCATCACGATGGCCATGCCCACCCCGCGCCGCAGCGCGCCGGTCACCGCCCGCGCGCGCCGCTTCTCGGCCCAGCCGATGGCCTTGGCACCGAGCTGGATGGCCTGCGGCAGCCCGCAGGAGCGGATCACCTGGCGGTGCCCCTCGCGCCCTTCGCCCAGCACCTCCGCGATCGGCTGCTCGTCGCCTTCGTGCACGTGGTTGCGCCGGCGGAACTCGAGCGGGTCCTCGCCCAGCGCCTTCGCCACCTCGTCCACGTGGCTCTCCAGCGCGAAGAACCCCTGCGGGCAGCCGTAGCCGCGGAACGCGCCGGCCACGGCCAGGTTCGTGTAGACGGCGGTGGCCTCGTAGCGCAGGTTCGGGCAGCGGTAGAGCGAGAGGGCCCGGTTGCCGGTCACGCTCATCACGGTCAGGGCGTGCGTGCCGTAGGCGCCGGTGTTCTCCACCACCTGGAGCTGCAGGGCGGTGAAGCGCCCGTCGCGCACGCCGCTCCTGATGGTCAAGATCTGCGGATGCCGGGTGCGCGCGGCGGTCAGCTCCTCCTCGCGCGTCATCTCCAGGCGGACCGCCCGCCCCGTGCGCAGCGTGAGCATCCCGCAGAGGTCCTCGATCAGCACCTCCTGCTTGCCGCCGAAGCCGCCCCCGACGCGCGGCTTGATCACGCGGATGCGCCGGATGGGGATGCCGAGCAGGGGGGCGATGATCCGCCGCACGTGGAACGGCACCTGCGTGGAGGTGCGCACGACCAGCCGGTGGTCCTCGTCGAGCCAGGTGATCGTCACGTGCGGCTCGATCGAGGACTGCTGCACGTACCCGACCCGATAGGTCGCCTCGAACACGCGCTCCGCCTCGCGGAAGCCCTGCTCGACGTCGCCGATGGCGGCGGTGAGCTGCGCGGCGATGTTGCGCGGCGCGTCGCGGATGCCCGAGGCGTCGCTCTCGTCGTGGATGACCGGCGCGCCCGGACGCAGGGCCTCCAGCGGCTCGAAGACGGCGGGGAGCGGCTCGTACTCGACCTTGATGGCCTCGCAGGCCCGCTGCGCGACCTCGGGATCCTCGGCGGCCACCACGGCCACCCGGTCGCCGACGAAGCGGACCTTGCGATCGAGCATCACGCTGTCGTAGGGCGAGGGCTCCGGCCAGCCCTGGCCGGCGGTGGTGTAGGGGATGCGCGGCACGTCGAGGTGGGTCAACACGCAGGCGACCCCGGGCATCGCCCGCGCCTGCGCCGCGTCGATGCGGGCGATGCGCGCGTGGGCGTGCGGCGAATGGAGGATCCGCGCGTGCAGCAGCCCGGGCACCGCGACGTCGTCCACGAACGTGCCGCGCCCCGTGGCCAGCTTGACGCTGTCGACGCGTCGCTCGGAGCGCCCGATGGTGGTCAGCTCGGCGGGGCCCCTGGCCATCGGCGCGGAGGATAGCAGGCTTTGGCCCGGAACGCGGGCGGCCCCGCCGGCCTTCCCGCCCGGCGAACGCAGGGCTTGACACGACGACCTCCTTAGTACTAAGGAATTAGTATGCGACCGGCCAGCCGGACCCTCACCCCGCAGGAGCTCGAGATCATGAAGGTGGTCTGGGAGCTCGGGGGCGCGACCGTGCGCGACGTGTACGAGAGGCTGCGGGCGCGGCGCCGGATCGCCTACACGACCGTCCTGACCATGATGAACGTGCTGGAGCGGAAGGGGCACCTGAAGAAGCGCGCCGAAGGGCGCTCGTTCCGGTACCAGCCCGCGCGGCCGCGCGCGGAGGTCGTGCGGGCGATGGTGCGCGAGTTCCTGGACCGGATGTTCGGAGGCTCGGCGCAGCCGCTGCTGGTGCACCTGCTGGAGGAGAGGCGCCTCTCGGACGACGACCTGCGCGAGCTGTCGCGCCGCATCCGGGAGCAGCGATGACCGGCGTGCTCGCCGCCCGGCTCGGCGACCTGGCCGCCTACAGCCTCCAGGCCGGGGTCGTTCTCGCGGTGGGGCTGCTGCTCGGGCGCGCGTGCCTGGGCCCGCCGCGCTGGCGGCTGGCCTGGGCACAGCTCGTGTTGCTGATCGCGCTCGTCCTGCCCGTCGCCGCCCTGTTCCGGCCTCCCGCCGACTCCTACCTGGTCGCCCTCGGCGCGGTGGCCGGCGGGCCCGGGCGCGCGGCCGACCAGCCGCTCTGGCCCATGGCGGTTGCGCTGGTGATCGCGTGCGGCGCCGCGGTGCGACTCGTCGTGCTCGCCCGCCGCGTCCACCGGCTGCGCCTGTGCCGAAGGGCCGCCCGCCCGTGGACCGACGGCGCGGCCCTGGCCGCGGCGCGCACGCTGGCCGGCGGCTCGGCGGCGGTCTACGTGTGCGACGCGCTGGAGATCCCGGCCACCTACGGCGCGCGGCGGCCGGTGGTCCTGGTGCCCGTCCGCTTCCTCTCGCTGCCCGCGGCGGCCCAGACGGCCGTGCTCTGCCACGAGATGCGCCACGCGCGGCGCCAGGACTGGCTGCAGATGCTGGCCGAGGAGCTGGTGTGCGCGCTCCTCTGGTTCCATCCGGCCTTCTGGTGGGCGGTGCGCGAGATCCGCGAAGCGCGGGAGCAGGCCGTGGACCGCGAGGTCGTCCGTCTCACCGGTGAGCGCCGGGTGTACCTGCACACGCTGTTGCGCCTGGCCGGAGGCCCGGCGGGGACGCGGCCGGCGCCGGCCGCGCTCCTGCTGAGCGAGTCGCGGCTGGCCGCCCGCATCGAGTCGCTGTTGAAGGAGGTCACGATGACGAAGAAGGCATTCTGGTCCGGGCTGGGCGCGAGCGTGGGCGGCGTCGCGCTGGCCACCGCGATGGCGACGTGGGCGTTCCCGCTCGGGACGCCGGCCGCGCCCGCGAAGCGCGCCGCGGAGCGGAAGGTCCTCCACAAGCCCAATGCGGCCTACCCCGCAGAGGCGAAGGAGAGGGGGATCGAAGGCGACGTCGTCATGGACGTGCGGATCACGGCCGCAGGCGACGTCGAGGACGTGAAGGTGACGAAGGGGCCGGCCGATCTGCGCGAGGCCGCGGCCGAAGCGGTGCGGCAGTGGAAGTACGCGCCGTCCGACCGCGACGTGCGCGCCACGCTGACCATCCGGTTCGTGCTGGACAAGAAGAAGACGTCCACGGACCCGAAGCCGGCCCGCGGAGCGAACGACTAGCGGCCGGCGAGCCGGCCGGCCGCGCGCAGGACGGCCTCCACCGGCTTGACGTACCCGGTACACCGGCAGAGGCAGCCGGCCAGCGCGTCGCGGACCTCGTCCTCGCTGGGGTCGGGGAACGCGTCGATCAGCGCCTTCGCGCACAGCTCCATCGCGGGCGTGCAGTAGCCGCACTGGATCGCGCCGGTCTCCACGAACGCCTGCTGCACCGGGTGGAGGTCGTCGGCGCCGCCCAGGCCCTCGACGGTCTGCACCGCGCGTCCCTGCGTGCGCAGGGCCAGCATCATGCAGGCCGGCACGGGCCGGCCGTCGAGCAGCACCGTGCAGGCGCCGCACTCGCCGGTCTCGCAGCCGTGCTTGACGCCCCAGAGCCCCAGCCGCCGCAGGAGGTCGAGCAGCGTGGTGCGGGCCTCCACCTCCGCGTGCCGCGGCACGCCGTTGACCGCCAGCTCGATCCGCCCCGAGGTGAAGTAGGGGACGGGGGGCAGGTTGCGCGGCGGCAGCGGGGGCCGGCAGCGGGGCGCGCGGGGGCGGGCGCCCGCGCGCGCCTGGGAGATGGCGCGGTTCAGCGCGCGCAGCGTCAGCACGCGCGCGACGCGGCGCCGGTATTCGGCCGAGGCGTGCGCGTCGTCGCGGAACGCGCCGGCCGCCGCCACCTCGTCGGCCGCCGCCTCCAGGTCGTTCTCGCGTGCGGCCGTGCCCTCGACGCGCCCCTCGGCTTCCAGGATCCGCGCCGGCGGGCCGTCGAGGCCGGTGACCACCAGCCGCGCCCGCGAGCAGCGGTCGCCGGAGAACGACACGGCCACCACCGCCGCCACCTGCGCGGGGGCGGAGGGCGCGACGGCCACGCGCTCGAGCGCGGCGCCCTGCGGCGCGCCGGGGATGAACAGCGACGTCACCAGGCCGCCGCCGGCGAGGTCCTCCTTCGAGCTCTTGACGAACCGCAGCGCCGGGCTCTCCAGGCGGCCGTCGCGCCGGTCCACCACGAACACCGCGTTCAGGGCCAGCAGCGCGGCCACGACCTCGGAGTCGTGGGCGGCGTGCACCGCCTCGCCGCCGAGCGTGGCCAGGCCGCGCACCATCCGCGAGGCGGACTGCGCCCGGCAGGCGGCCGGCAGCAGGCCCGCCGTCGCCTCGTAGGCGACCGGGGCGTCGATCACGTCCTGCAGCGTCGTGGAGGCGCCGAAGAGCAGGTCGCCGTCCTCGACCTGCAGGCGCGTGAGCCGCAACGCGGCCAGGTCGAGCACGTTGGGGACCTCGGCCGGCGACGCGAACAGGCGCGTGCCGCCCGAGAGCGGCACCAGCCCCTGCGCGGCCAGGCTCAGCGCCTCCTCGACCGTGGTCGGGCGGTGGTAGCTGCGGATGCCGCGCGCCAGCATGGAGCGCGGGGATTCTACTCCCGGGCGAAGTAGTCGCGGCCGGTCGCGCGCGAGGCGCGCTCGAGCAGGGCGCGCGAGATCGCGTCGGCACGGGCGGCCAGCGCCTCGGTGTCCACGCCCAGGAGCTCGCCGCCTTCGACCACGACCCGGCCGTTCACCACCACCGTGTCCACCGGCTCCGGCCAGGGCGAGAAGACCAGCGCCGCCAGCAGGTCGCTCGACGCACCGGCATAGGAGAGCCGCCGCGTGTCCACCATGACGAGGTCGGCCGCCTTGCCCGGCTCCAGGCTGCCCACGTCCTCGCGGCCCAGGCAGCGCGCGCCGCCCCGCGTGGCCATCCAGAGCACCTCCTCGGCGGTGAGCCAGCGCGCGGGGTCGGCGCCCACGCGGTGCGCGAGCAGGGCCTGGCGCGCCTCGCCGAGCATGTTCGAGCTGTCGTTGCTGGCCGAGCCGTCCACCCCGAGGCCGACCGGCGCGCCGGCCTCGAGCAGCGCGCGCACCGGCGCGATCCCCGATCCGAGGCGGAAGTTCGAGCTGGGGCAGTGCGCGACCCCGGTGCCGGTCTGGCCCAGCAGTTCGACCTCGTCGCGGTCGAAGTGCACGCCGTGCGCCAGCCACACGTCGCGGCCGAGCCAGTCGAGCTGACGCAGGTACTCGAGCGGGCGCACGCCGTACACCTCGAGGCAGTAGGCGTCCTCGTCGAGGGTCTCCGCCAGGTGCGTGTGCAGGCGCACGCCCTCGCCGCGCGCCAGCTCCCGCGTGCGGCGCATCAGGTCGGTGGTCACGGAGAAGGGGGAGCAGGGTGCCAGCGCGACCCGCGTCATCGCTCCCGGTCTCGCGTCGTGGTACTCGCGGATCAGGCGCCGGGAGTCCTCGAGGATCGCGTCCTCGTCCTGGACCACGTCGTCCGGCGGCAGCCCGCCCTGGCTCTGCCCGCGGCTCATCGAGCCGCGCGTCGGCTGGAAACGGATGCCCATCTCGCGCGCGGCCGCGATCTCGACGTCGACCAGCCGCGTCTGGCCGCGCGGGAAGAGGTACAGGTGGTCCGTGGTCGTGGTGCAGCCGGTCAGCAGCAGCTCGCCCAGGCCGACGCGCGTGGCCGCGTCCACGGCCTCGGCGTCGAGGCCGCGCCAGACCTCGTACAGCTCGGTCAGCCAGCGGAAGAGCGGGGCTTCCTGGACGCGGGGGACGTTCCGCGTCAGGGTCTGGGGCAGGTGGTGGTGAGTGTTGATCAGGCCGGGAAGGACGACCTTCCCGCGCGCGTCGAGCCGGCGCGTGGCCTCGACCGCCGGAGGCGTGCCCGAGCCCACCCGCTCGATGCGGCCGTCGCGGATGAGCACCCAGCCGTCGGACAGCCGCGAGCGCGCGTCGTCCATCGGCGCCAGCAGACGCGCGCCCTCGACGAGCAGGACCATCCCGTAAGCATATTCGGACGCGTCAGGGACGATCGCGCCGCCGAGCCGGAACCGCCGGCGACCGGAGGAGAGGACCTAGCGCGGAGGCGGCCAGGGCACAGACTCGGACAGCACGCGGTCGTTCGGGCTCAGCTGCGATGCGCTCGCCGTGAACCGTTCGGCGGCGACGAGCATCATGCCGACGATCAAAGCACCGATCTGCAGCTTGCGGGCCATGTTGCCTCCCGGCCAGGACGGTCGGACCCCGGGGGGAGTCCCGAGCGCCTGCCATTTGCATTTGATTGAGAACGAGAGTATACACGGCCGGTCAAGTATTTTCCGATGGGGGGCCCTGCCGGGTCCGAAAATCGCCCATCGGCCCTCCGAAAGGAGCAGCCGTGGCTGTCACCAACCAACTCGCGGCCCTGTTGGTTGCCGGAGATCCGCGTGGCGCGGCCGACCGCATCCTCGCCTTCCTCCTCTCCCTGAACAAGGCCCGCGGCGCGGCCGTGTTCGCCCTGGACGGGGACCGGCTGACGCTGTTCACGGGACGTGGCTTCGAGCTCGAGGCGGTCACCACGGTCCAGAACGCCTGGACCTCCCAGCGGGACAAGCTGGAGAAGGGCGAGATCCTGCGCCAGTCGGACGCGCGCGCCAGCTCCGTCGTCGTGCCCCTGATGGACGAGGGGACGGTGGTCGCGCTGCTCTACCTCGACGTCGCCGCGGAGACCGAGTGGAAGTCCCTCGACGCCTCCAGCCTGACCGCGTTCGGCGTCGCCATCGCCCAGGCCGTGATCGCCGCCTCGTCGGGGGCGCCCGAGCCCTCGCCCGTGCAGGCGTACCTGTCCCAGACCAGCGACGACGAGATCGCCCGCGAGCGGCTGCTGCTCCTGCTGGTGCAGAACGAGTGGAACATCTCGCGGGTGGCCCGGCTGATGGGAGTGACCCGCCGCACCATCTACCTGCGCCTCCAGCGGCACAATATCGTCCGCGAGAAGGTGCGCAAGACCGAGGTCCCCAGCCGTCGCAAGGCGTGGTCTCCCGCATGAGCGCTGAGCAGATCTTCCTGCTGCACGTCACTAAGGTGCCGGCGATCCTGGCCCTGGTCGGGATCTTCTCCCGCCGGCGGGCCCACCTGTGCTGGACGTTCGTCGGCTACCTGGTCACCGTGCTCGTGTGCAACAGCCTGTTCAGCTTCTGGCCCGACCAGTTCTACACGCGCTGGTTCTGGATCCTCCAGCAGGGGCTGCTCGACGCGCTGAAGATGGGCATCGCGGTGGAGCTGAGCCTGCGGACGTTCCAGGCGTTCCCCGGGGCGAGCGCCACCGCGCGCCGCATGCTGCTCGTCCTGCTCCTGGCCACCTCCGCGGCGCTGGTGGGGATGCCGCTGCACGGGATCGACAACGTGGTCCTGCTCGAGTGGCACCCCCGGGTCCTGACCGGCACGATCTGGCTGATGAACGGCCTCGCTCTGCTGATCACCTGGTACCGCGTCCCGGTGCACGCGTACCACAAGGCGATCCTGCTCGGCTTCGTCCCCTACCTGCTGATCTTCGCGACGGCGGTGAGCCTGTTCAAGGAGCACGGCCTCATGGGCCCGCTGCACGAGTTCGCCGAGCCGACCGCGTACCTGGTGCTGATGAGCTTCTGGGCCTGGGCCTCGTGGAAGCCGGACAGCCGGCCCGAGGCGTCCCCCGCGGTGGTGCGGCGGCTCCAGCCCTGGAGGGCGCACGCCTGATGCTCGTGATCACCGCCGTGGGTGTCGTCGGCTGCGCGCTGTTCCTGGTGATGTGGGGCCGGATCAACGAGCGGCGCTGGCGCGACTGGGAGACCCTCCTCGGCACGCAGGAGCAGGCCCTGTACGCCCGCATGCGCTCCCAGCTCGACGGCGGGCTGGCCATGGCCGACTACGCCTACGACAAGGCCGAGGAGCACCGGCAGATCGGGTCCGTGGACGAGGCCATACGGCTGGTCGAGCTGGGCTACGCGATGATCGAGCGCGCGGCGCCCGACCTGCGGCGCCTGCTCGCGGGCATGGCCGTGTTCTCGCGGATGGTCTCGGCGATGGTCCCGGTCGCTCCCTTGCGCCCGCGTGACTTCAAGGTCGCGCAGCTCGCCAGCCTCGCCGCGCTGAACCAGATCCTGCACCGGTTCCTGGTCACCGCGGGCGAGCGGTTCCGCCTGCGTCTCTACGTGCTCGGTCAGGGCCTCGGCGTGGTGCTGCGCTACCTGAGCGGCTCCACCCGCCGCATCCGGGACACCCGCTCCACGCTCGACCGCGACTGGAACGACGTGGCCGCGCTGCGCAGCGACTTCCGCACGATCGCGGACGAGTCGCTCGAGAGCTTCCGGATCTGCCTCGCCTCGCTCGCCGCGCAGGACCGCCGCCTGTCCTCGGACGCCGCCGAACAGCCGCGCGCGAGCTAGCCGTCTTCATCGCGGGGGGATCGCTCGGGCCGCTGGCCGGACTTCGGCTCCGATGGCCCTCGCGCTCCCCCCGCACCCCCCTCCGCGCCGCCGCCGCGCTACGCGCGACGCCGTCGCTATTTCCAGACCGGCTTTCGCTTCTCCAGGAAGGCGCGCACGCCTTCTTCGGCATCGTGCGTGCGCAGCAGCTCCTCACGGTACAGCCGCTCGGCCGCGCGCAGCGCCTCGTCGAACGGGCCGTGGTGCCCGTTGCGCACCGCGCGACGGGCCAGGGCCAGCACCGTCCCGCTCTTGCCGCCGAAGCGCTCGGCCCAGGCCTTGGCCTCCGCCTCCACGTCCGTGACCACGCGGTTGACCAGCCCGATCCGCGCGGCCTCGGCCGCCGGCATCGGCTCGCCCCCGAGGACGATCTCGTAGGCGAGCCGGCCGACCAGGCGCGGCAGCAGCACCGAGGCGACCGGCGGGAAGCAGCCGACGTCGATCTCCGGCTGGCCCAGGCGCGACCTCTCCGAGGCGAGCACGATGTCGCAGCAGGCCGCCAGCTCGCAGCCGCCGCCCAGGCACGCGCCGTCCACGGCCGCGACCGAGGCCTGGGGCAGGACGTGGAGCAGAAGGCACACCGCGTGGAACGCCTCCAGCATGCTCGGGGCGCGCTCCGGCGCGTGCGCGCCGACGTCCACCCCCGCCGAGAAGACGCCGTCGACGTCCGAGCGCAGGACCACGCACTTGAGCTCCCGCCGCGCAGCCGCCTCCGCGAGCGCGCCGCGGAGCGCCTCGATCATCGGCAGGTCCAGCACGTTCAGCGGCGGGCGGGCGAGCGACACGTAGCGGGTGGAAGCCTCGTCACGCACGTGGACGTGCACGTCATCCATCGACTCACCTCCGGCCGGAGCACGTCGTGTGAGCTGACATTTATCCTGTTGACGGTGTAAGGATTCCGAGCCGTGTAGATCGTGCCAGCGCCGTCGCTCCGATTCTTACACCCATGGCCGCGGAGGTGTCGCCGCAGGCGCCGAACCGTCGCGTTCGCCCCTGGTATGCGGCTTGCTCTCTCCGGGGCGATCCTCGGCCCGTCCAACCGACGCCGGCAATTGAAGTCGGCGCGGCGGTCCGGTGGAAGAGGGCAGGCGCCCAAGGAGCGGAGATGGCGAGTCCAGTCGGGCAGTCGGTCGGCCACGGTCGTTCGCGGACGATGCCGCGGAACGCGGCTCTTCGCCCGGCGGCGGGGCGCAGCGCGGTCACCATCCTCGAGAACCCGTTGACGGCGCAGAACCCGGTGCTGGCGCACGAGGTCGAGCAGGACGTGCGCGGCATCCTGGGCGCCCAGGATCTCGGCCGGCTCGAGGTGCGCTTCCGCGTCTGCCGTGACGAGGCGGAAGGGCTGAAGTTCATCTGCAAGGTGGAGAGCCCCGCGCCCGTCGACCTGCA
>DATBIZ010000141.1:0-12921 GCA_036556645.1 Vicinamibacteria bacterium
GTGCTCTACGACGCGCTCGTCGCGCCGGAGACGCTGGCCCTGGCCGCCCGCGCGCAGCGGTTCTACGTGGGCAAGCGCTGCAAGCGCCACGCGATGTCGCAGGAGACGATCCACCGGCTGATGGTGCGCGCCGCCCGGCGCGGGCAGCGCGTCGTGCGCCTGAAGGGCGGCGACCCCTTCGTGTTCGGCCGCGGCGGCGAGGAGGCGCTCGCGCTGCAGGCCGCCGGGGTGCCGTTCGAGGTCGTGCCCGGCGTGTCGTCCGCGGTCGCCGCCCCGGCGCTGGCCGGGATCCCGGTCACGCATCGCGGCGTGTCGGCCTCGTTCACGGTCGTGTCCGGGCACGACCAGGCGGCCTGGCGGCCGGTGGTGGACGGCCTGCCGCCGCGTGCGTCCACGCTGGTCGTGCTGATGGGCCTCGGGCACCGCGGGGAGATCGCGGAGGCCCTCCTCGCGCGCGGGTGGCCCGCGCGGACGCCCTGCGCGGTGCTGCTCGCGGCGTCCACGCCGGACGCGCACGTGTGGACCGGCGCGCTCGAGGAGCTGGGCACCGCGCCCGTGCCGAGCGCGGCCGCGGACGCGCCGGGGACGCTGGTGGTGGGCGACGTGGTGGCGATCCGCGAGGCGCTGGTCGCGGAGGCGGCGGAGGTGGAGCTCCCGGCCGCCGCCGCGGGCGGGACGGCAAGGAGGCAGTCGTGGCAGCGGTAGACGATCCGAAGACGCTGGGCCGGGCGCGCTTGTCGTTCGCCGACGAGGCCGAGATCGACGAGTTCGTGGCCACCCTGGACCGGTTCGAGAAGGGCGAGATCACCGCCGACCAGTGGCGCGCGTACCGCCTGGTGCGCGGCACCTACGGCCAGCGGCAGCCGGAAGGCCAGATGCTGCGCGTGAAGATCCCGCAGGGGATCCTGAGCGGCGAGCAGCTCGAGGCGCTGGCCGAGGTGGCGGAGCGGCACTCGCGCGGCTTCGGCCACGTGACCACGCGCCAGAACGTGCAGTTCCACTTCATGCCGCTGCCCGAGGTCGAGCCGGCGATGCGCCGGCTGGCCGCGGCCGGGCTCACCACGCGCGAGGCCTGCGGCAACTCGGTCCGCAACGTCACCGCCTGCGCGTGGGCGGGCGTCTCCGCCGACGAGGCCTTCGACGTGACCCCCTACGCGGAGGCGACCACGCGCTACCTGCTGCGCCATCCGCTCTCCGCCTCGCTGCCGCGCAAGTTCAAGATCGCCTGGGAGGGCTGCGCGGAGGACCACGCGCTCACCCCGATCCACGACATGGGATGGCGGGCGCAGGTGCGGGTGGTGGACGGGCGCGAGCGGCGGGGCTTCCGGGTGGCGATCGGCGGCGGCACCGCGATCCTGTGCACGTCGGCGTGGACGCTCTTCGACTTCCTGCCCGCGGGCGAGATCCTGAACGCGGCCGAGGCCGTGCTGCGCGTGTTCCACCGCTTCGGCGACTACCAGCACAAGCAGCGCAACCGGATGAAGTTCCTGGTCCGCGAGATGGGCCAGGAGCGCTTCCGCGCCGAGGTGCTCCAGGCGTTCGAGGCGATCGGGGCCGAGGGCGGCGCCCTCCTGCCGTTCGATCCGGAGGCGCCGCCGGTGGAGTCCGCCCCCGACTGGGCGCCGCTCGACCCCCCCTCGCCGGCGTCGCTCTTCGCGCGCGTGGCCGCCGGCGTGGTGCGCGGTCCGGGCCTCACCCCGCAGGGCGGGGCCGCGCTGCCCGTGCTCGACGGCGCCTATGCGCGCTGGCGGCGCACCAACGTGCGCCCGCAGAAGCAGGCCGGCCACGTCGCGGTCACGGTCACGCTGCCGCTGGGCGACGTCACCGCGGCGCAGATGCGCGCGCTGGGCGAGCTGGCGGCCGCCTACGGCGACGGCACCGTGCGCACCACCGCGGACCAGGACGTCGTGTTGCGCTGGGTGCGCGCGGCCGAGCTGCCGGCGCTCTACCGGCGCCTGGAAGCGGCGTCGCTGGCCCTGCCCGACGCGAACACGGTCGCGGACGTCACCAGCTGCCCCGGCGCGGAGAGCTGCCGCCTGGCCGTGACGCAGTCGCGCGGGCTGGGCCGCCTGCTCGGCGACCACCTGCGCGCGCGCCCGGACCTCGTGGCCGCGGCCGAGGACCTGCAGATCAAGATCAGCGGCTGCCCGAACGGCTGCGGGCGCCACCACGTGGCCGGCATCGGGTTCCAGGGCAGCGTGCGCCGCCTCGGCACGCGCGTGGTGCCGCAGTACTTCCTCATGGTCGGAGGCGGGGTGGACGGCGAGAGGGCGAGCTTCGGCCGCATCGCGGCCAAGATCCCGGCGCGCCGCATGACGGAGGCGGTCGAGCGGCTGATCGCGGTCTACGAGACCGACGCGCGGCCCGGCGAGACCGCGACCGCGTTCTTCCGCCGCGTGGACCTCGCGCGGGTGAAGGCGGCAGTCGCCGACCTCGAGCAGCTCACCGCGGACGACGCGGTGCCCGCCGATTTCGTGGACCTCGGCGAGCTGACCGAGTTCAAGGTCGAGGCCATGGAGGGAGAGTGCAGCGCATAGCTACAACCGGAAGAGCCGCGTCACCTTGAAGGTCAGGCTGCGCGAGAGCAGCAGGCTGGGCACGCCGCGCTCGAGCGGGTCGCGGCCGTCGTTGTAGACCAGGAACACCTCGCTGCCGGGCCGGTACTCCCAGCGGAAGCGGACGTTCGTGCTGAACAGCCGCGCCGCCGAGCTGTACTGCACGAGCGCGGCCACGAACATCGCGGGCGAGAACGTGAACGTGGCGCGCGCGCCGAACAGCCGCGCCGTGAAGTCGCCCTGCGGCAGCTTGACCCAGTTCACGGAGACCGTGGGCTCCACGAAGCAGCGGGCGCCCAGCTCCAGGCGCCCGCGGTAGCCGGCCTCCGTCCGCTCGCCCTGGTAGAAGCGCCCGTACGCGAGCGTGAGGTCGCCCGCCACCTTCCGCTGCGCGCCCAGCGTGAGCGCGGCCCGCCCGGTGTCGTACGAGTAGCCGCCCACGGGCACGGTGACGCCGGACGCGATCGGGAACGGCTGGGGCAGGAACTCGTAGTTGCGCTCGTATTGCACGCTCCAGGCGTCGCCGCTCTGCATCTCGGAGCGGGCGGTGAGGCGCGCCTGCCGGTTCTCCAGCCGCCCGCTCCCGTCCGCGATGTGGTCGAGCCCCGCTTCGAGGCTGAGCTTGCGCACGGAGCGCAACGCCCGCGGCCGCCGGCTGAGCCGCACCTGGGCCAGGTGCCCGACGAAGTCCCGCCGGCGCAGGAACCCGACCTCCGGGTCGAAGTTCCGGCCCACGGACAGCCGCTCGAGCTGCAGGCCGAGCCGGTCCGCGTCGTAGTCGAAGCGCGCGCGGTAGCTCGACTGGTCGCCGCGCAGGCCGGGCGTGTCCGTGCGCGCGTAGTACCCGACCAGGTTCACGTGCTCGAAGAAGGCGAGGGTCGCGTCCGCGCCGAACGCGAGGTTCGCGCCGTCCACGCCCAGGGGCGGCGACCGCCGCGTGGCCAGGAACCCGACCGAGCTGCGGCGGAACACGTCGCGCTTGAGGCGGACGACCGAGAAGTGCGTGGCGCGCGCGCCGGCCAGCGTGGAGGGCCCGGTCTCGATGTCCAGCAGGCCGATGCTGGTGCCCCCCGCCTTGCCGGTGAGACGGCCGCCCCAGCGGATGGGGACCGGCCGGCCGTTCTGGAGCCCGATCTGCCGGCTGAAGAAGAGCACCGGGGTGTTGCTGGCGGCGGCGAACACGTTGCCGGGCCGCGGCACGATCTCCACCCCGCCGAACGCGAAGATGCCCTGGCCTTCCAGGAAGAACTCGCGCTTCTCGGGGAAGAAGACGTTGAAGCGCGTCAGGTTCACCACCTGGTCGTCGTCCTCGACCTGGGCGAAGTCGGTGCGGTAGGTGAAGTCCGCGGTGAGCCCGCGCGTGATCCCGTACTTCAGGTCGACGCCGGCGTCGCCGTCGAGATCGTGGGCGAACGACGGGTCGAGCGCGCGGTCCGCGCGGAGGCCCGAGAGCGCGTAGGGCTTGATCTCCAGGGCCAGCGAGGCGGCCGGCGCCTCCAGCCCGACCAGGGTGGCGGCGGACGAGAAGCGCAGGATCCCGCGCGCGCCGTAGGTCCGCGGTACCGGGCTCAGGTAGACGTATTCGTTCTTCCAGCGGATCGTGCGCCGGAGGTTGAGGCCCCACACCTGCGCACCGGCCGCGCGGTAGCGCAGCGAGCGGAACGGGATCGCCAGCTCGAAGCTCCAGCCGCGCTCGTCGCGGCGGCTGCGCGAGCGCCAGACCGTGTTCCAGTCGCGGCTGACGTCGCGCTCGTCGAAGATCTGCGCGTCCTGCACGCCGCCGATCGAGTTGACCAGGAACTCGTAGCCGTTGCGCCGGTCGTGGAAGGTGTCGAGCGCGATGCTGAAGTTGTCGTTCTGGCCGATGTTGCGGCCGTCGCGCCGCATGTCGTTGGCCACGATGCGCCGCGCCTGGCTGTCGTGGCAGCGCGCGGCCACGTAGAGGTGCTCGTCGTCGAAGAGGACCCAGGCCTCGGTGCGCTCGGAGGCCGGCTCGCCCTCGCGCGGCTCCTGCTGCACGAAGCCGTCGATGGGCGCCGTCGCCTGGTAGGCGGCCTCGTCCAGCACGCCGTCGATGCGCAGCGGTTCGGCCACGCGCACCGCGCGCACGGTCAGCCGGCCCTGCGCGTCCTTCGCGACCACCGCCGGGGGCAGGGGGGCGCCCCCGGGCGGGTCGCCCGCGCGCGCCGTCCCTGGCACCGCCGCGGCCACCGCGGCGAGCAGCGCCGCCCGCGCGCGGCGGACGGCGCGCCGGCTCACCGGACGGCCGGCGCGGCCGGCGGGGCCAGCTCCCGCACGAGCCAGGCGCCGCGGTCGGCCGCGACCTGCGGGAGCGCCATGTCGTGCTCGGCGTCGTACAGCTTCCGCTCCTTCTTCCCCTGCGCGGCGGCCAGGAGCACGGCGGTGTCCGCGCGCGAGACGTAGGCGTCGCGGGTGCCGAACTGGAAGAGGGTGCTCGCGCCGGTCACGCGCCGCAGCGCGTCGGTCAGCTCCAGCGGGGCGTTCTGGCACAGGTACTCGGCCTTCGACTTCGGCTGGCGCGCGAAGAAGGCCCAGTGGCCGAGGCTGGGGGCGGCGGCCACGTAGACGTAGGTCTTCGCGCGCGGGTCCGCGCCGGCCATCAACATCGCGTACATCCCGCCGTAGTCGTGCCCGACCACGCCCAGGCGCGCGCGGTCCACGTGCTGCTCCTGCAGCACGTCCAACGCCCGGCGCAACGCGATCACCTGCTTGCGGGAGTTCTCGAAGTCCTCCTCGGGCACGCGCTCCTCGTACCACTTCGGCTTCGACCACATCGCGTCCACGAGCAGCGACGCGATCCCCCTGGGCGCGAGCGCCACCGCTTCGTCCAGGTACTGCGTGCGGTTCGTGGTGGCGGGCTCGCCCAGCCAGTGGACCCAGAGCACGCCCGCGAACGGCCCCGCGCCCGGCGGCACCACCAGCCAGGCCGGCACGTCCGATCCCGAGCCGCCGTCGAACACGAGGTCCACGACCGTGACGCCGTCGCGGCTCTCCACGCCCCGCGTCCGGAGCCGCCAGTCGCCCCCCGCGTCGTAGGCGAACAGGTCGGCCGGCGCCGCGGCGCGTGCGGCCACGGCCGGACCGGCCAGCGCCAGGGTGAGCAGGAGGAGCTTGCGCATGCGCCGCATCATACCGGGACGCGGCGGAGCCGGGGAGGGATGGCGCCCAACGCCGCCCGCGCGCCGATCGGCTCAGGTGCGCGCGCGTGCGAGCACGAGCAGCGTCCGGTCGTCGTCCGCGGGCGCCTCGCCGGAGAACTCCGCCACCGCCCGCTCGATCCGCGCCGCCAGCGCGGGGGCGTCGAGCCCGCGGCCGGACCGTGCGAGCTCCACCAGCCGCTCCACGCCCAGCTCGCGGCCGCCGGCATCGCGCGCTTCGCAGACGCCGTCCGAGAAGGCGAGGAGCACGTCCCCCGGGGCGAGGTGCGTCGCCCCCCCCTGGTAGACGGCGTCCTCGACCAGGCCGAGCGGGAACCCGCCGCTGGCCAGCGTCTCCACCGTGCCGTCGGCGCGCACGAGCACGGGCGGGTGGTGGCCGGCGTTGACGTAGGCGAGCCGGCCGTTCGACGGGTCCAGGCGCGCCAGGAACGCGGTGGCGTAGCGGCTGGCCGGGACGTTGTCGAACACGGCGCGGCTGATCCCGGCCGCCGCGCGTGCGAGGTCGTCCTCGCCCCAGCTCGCGCGCACCAGCGCGCGCACCGCCGCCATCAAGAGCGCCGCGGCCGCGCCCTTGCCGGAGACGTCGGCCAGCGCGAGACGAAGCCCGCCCGGCGCGAGCTGCCAGTCGTAGTAGTCGCCGCCCATCGCGTGGCACGGCCGGCTGGCCGCGCCCAGCGAGAAGCCGGGCAGCGCGGGCGTGCCCTGCGGGAGCAGGCCCGCCTGCAGCTCCGCGGCCAGGCGCACCTCCTCCTGCAGCCGCCGGTTGTCGAGGCTCTCCTTGAGCAGGCGCGCGGTGTGGATCTTGACCGCGGCCACGCTGGCGATCGCGGTGACGAGACCGAGGTCCTCCTCGTCGAACGCGCGCACCACGCTGGCCGTGTCGAGGTACACGACCCCGACCACCTCGTCGCGCTCGCCGTCCGCGAACCAGAGCGGCGCGCACACCGCCGAGCGCACGCCGCCGTGGATGATGCTGTCCGATCCGCTGAACGCCGGGTGGCGCAGCGCGTCGTCGAGCAGCAGCGCGTTGCCCTCCTCGAGCACCCGCGAGGCGATCGCGCGGCTCACCGACACGAACGGCCTCCCGCTGCGCGAGCGCGACGCCTTCAGCTCCAGCCGGTCGGGGTTGCGCTCGCGGAGCAGGATCGCGCCGCGCTGGGCCGGCACCGCCGCGAAGAGCAGGTCGAGAAGCAGCTCGAACAGCTCGGGCAGCGGCCGGTGGACGACGAGCTGGCTGGCCGCCTGCCGCAGGGTGTCCAGGATCCGGTATTGGCGCGAGAGGGCCGCCAGCGCCTCGTCGGGGCGCGTGACGCGCTCGGCGATGTCCCGGGCCGAGAACGCGCGGACCTGCATCGCATCCGTCGCGGCCGCGTCCAGCGCCCGTGGCTCGGGCACCACGCCCGCCGGTGAGTGTGCGTGCTGCGTCATGGCTCCCAACCCTTCGTCCCCAATCAGGGCCAGACGCATCGCGGCGGCGGAGGTTCCGTGGACCGGCGAATATATTTTGGCGGCGGGTATGATGGGGTCCTTTTCCACTCTCCGGGAGGAGGACATGCCCGAGAACCAGCGGAGCCGTCTCGTCACCGAAGGCGTGCAGCGCGCGCCCAACCGCGCCATGCTGCGCGCGGTCGGCTTCGGCGACGCGGACTTCGCGAAGCCGATCGTGGGCGTGGCCAACGCGCACAGCAACGTGACGCCCTGCAACGCGGGCCTGGGCCGCCTGGCCGTGCGCGCGGAGCAGGGGCTGCGCGACGCGGGCGCCATGCCGCAGACGTTCGGCACCATCACGGTCAGCGACGCGATCTCGATGGGCACCGAGGGCATGAAGTACTCGCTGGTGTCGCGCGAGGTGATCGCCGACTCGATCGAGACCGTCTGCAACGGCGAGGCGCTCGACGGCCTGGTCGCGGTGGGCGGCTGCGACAAGAACATGCCGGGCGCGCTGATGGCCATCGCGCGGCTCGACATCCCCTCGATCTTCGTCTACGGCGGAACCATCAAGCCGGGCCGCCTGAACGGGCGCGACCTGACCATCGTGAGCGTCTTCGAGGCGGTGGGCGCGCTCAGCGCGGGGAAGATCGACGGCCAGGAGCTGCTGGCGATCGAGAAGCACGCCTGCCCGGGCGCCGGCTCCTGCGGCGGGATGTTCACCGCGAACACGATGTCCTCGGCCATCGAGGCGATGGGGATGAGCCTGCCCTACTCGTCCACGATGGCGGCCGAAGACGAGGAGAAGGCGCAGAGCGCGGAGGAGTCGGGCCGCGCGCTCGCGCGGGCGCTGCGCGCGGGGCTCACCTCGCGGAAGATCCTCACCCGCGAGGCCTTCGAGAACGCGATCACGGTGGTGATGGCCCTGGGGGGCTCGACCAACGCGGTGCTGCACCTGCTGGCCATCGCCCACTGCGCAGGCGTGCCCCTGACCCTCGACGACTTCGAGCCGATCCGGGCGAAGGTGCCCGTGCTCTGCGACATGAAGCCGTCGGGAAGGTACGTCGCCACCGACCTGCACCGCGCGGGGGGGGTGCCGCAGGTGATGAAGATGCTGCTCGCGCACGGGCGGCTGCACGGGAACGCGATCACGATCACCGGGGGCACGATCGCGGAGAACCTGCGCGAAGTGCCCGAGGAGCCGCGGTCCGACCAGGACGTCATCCGGCCCTGGGGCCGGCCCGTGTACCCGCACGGGCACCTGGCGATCCTGCGCGGGAACCTGGCCGAGGAGGGCGCCGTGGCCAAGATCACCGGGATCAAGCACCCCCGGATCACGGGCCCGGCACGGGTGTTCGAGCGCGAGGAGGACTGCCTGCAGGCGATCCTGGCCGGCCGCATCCGCGCGGGCGACGTGCTCGTCATCCGCTACGAGGGCCCGAAGGGCGGGCCCGGCATGCGCGAGATGCTCTCGCCGACTTCGGCGATCATCGGCGCCGGGCTGGGCGACTCGGTCGGCCTGATCACCGACGGGCGGTTCTCGGGCGGCACGCACGGGCTCGTCGTGGGGCACGTGGCGCCGGAGGCGGCGGTCGGCGGCGGGATCGCCCTCGTGCACGAAGGCGACCTGATCACGATCGACGCGGACGCGCGCACGCTGCAGCTGGAGATCCCGGAGGAGGAGCTGGCGCGACGCCGCGCGGCCTGGACTCCGCGTCCGCCACGCTACACGCGCGGCGTGCTGGCCAAATACGCCAGGCTCGTCTCGACCAGCAGCCGGGGCGCGGTCACGGACTGACCGCGGCAACCAAGCGCTGCAGAACCACAGCGTCGAGTCGCGGCTGCGCGAGCGGCAGGCGCTGGCCGCCAAGGAGGGGGTGACGATCACCGTCTCGGCCCGCGCCGAGAGCTTCGGCCGCGACATCGGCAAAGGCCAGGACCTCCTGAAGGAGGCGAGCTACCGGTTCGAGGCGGTCATGCCCGACGGAACGCGCCGGATCGTCGGTGAAGTGAACATCTCGGTGCCGCCGCCCGGGGCCGCCGGTGCCCCGGTGGTGGACGTCCGCGGCGGCTCCGCGGGGATCTGGTCGTTGCAGTAGCGGGGACTTGACAGGTTCCCCTGGCCGCTATTACCATTCCGCCAACTCACCATGACGTTCGTGGATCGCTTCCGACTCGCGACAATCGTTGAGGGCGGGGTGTCCCTCGTCCTGGCGCTGCTGGTCCTGCTGTCCCTGATTAGCCTCGGGGGCTCTGTGATCTAGGCGGGCGCGAAAGCGAGATCGACAGAGACCCCCGAGAGAGAAGCTCGGGGGTTTTTGATTTTAGGGGAGATTTTGCCGGACCAACGAGGGAGGTAGGCGTGATCCTGACGGGCGCACAGATCCTCTGGGAGTGCCTGGTGCGGGAGGGAGTGGACACCGTGTTCGGCTATCCCGGCGGGGCGATCCTGCCGGCGTACGACGCGATGCTCGACTTCCCGGTGCGCCACGTGCTGGTCCGCCACGAGCAGGGCGCCGCCCACATGGCCGACGGGTACGCGCGGGCCAGCGGGAAGGTCGGGGTGGCCATCGCCACCTCCGGGCCCGGGGCCACCAACCTGACCACCGGCATCGCCACCGCGATGCTGGACTCGATCCCCACCGTGTTCATCACCGGCCAGGTCCCGTCCAAGGTCCTCGGCTCCGACGCCTTCCAGGAGACAGACGTCACCGGGATCACGCTGCCGATCACCAAGCACAACGAGCTCGTCACCGACGTGAAGGACATCGCGCGCAGCGTGCGCGAGGCCTTCGCCATCGCGAAGAACGGCCGGCCCGGCCCCGTGCTGGTGGACATCTGCAAGGACGCGCAGCAGGCCAAGACCGAGTTCGAGTGGCCGGAGACGCTGGACCTCCCGGGGCTGCTCAAGACGCGGGCCCCCCGCGCGAACGACCTGAAGAACGCGATCGACCTCATCGCGAAGGCGGAGCGGCCGCTGATCCTGGCCGGCCACGGCGTGCTGGAGTCGGGCGCTTCCGAGGTCCTGCGCGCGTTCGTGGACAAGACGCAGATCCCGGTCGCGCTGACCCTGCTCGGGCTCGGCGGCTTCCCGCCCAGCCATCCGCTGTGCCTCGGCATGATGGGCATGCACGGTGAGGCGTACGTCAACTCCGCGATCCAGCGCGCCGACCTCCTCCTCGCCTTCGGCATGCGCTTCGACGACCGCGTCACCGGCAACCTGAAGACCTACGCGCCGCACTCGAAGAAGATCCACGTGGAGATCGATCCCAGCGAGATCGGCAAGAACGTGAAGGTGGACGTGCAGATCAACGCCGACCTGCGCGGGGCCCTGGAGGCGCTGCTGCCCGCGGTGCCGCCGAAGCGCCACGAGGCCTGGGTGGCGGAGATCTCCACCGGCCGCGCGGAGACGCGCGCGCGCGACATCCTGCACCAGGACCACGGCGGCAAGCTCTACGCCGCGCACGTGATCAACGACCTCTGGGAGGCCACCAGCGGCAACGCCGTGGTGGCCACCGACGTGGGCCAGCACCAGATGTGGGAGGCGCAGTACTACCGGCACGAGCAGCCGCGCACGCTCATCACCTCGGGCGGCCTGGGAACCATGGGCTTCGCGCTGCCCGCGGCCATCGGGGCCAAGATCGCCCGGCCCGACGCCGAGGTCTGGGTGATGGCCGGCGACGGCGGGTTCCAGATGACCTCGTGCGAGATGGCCACCCTGCGCCAGGAGAAGCTCGACATCAAGATCGCCGTGATCAACAACGGCTACCTGGGCATGGTCCGGCAGTGGCAGGAGTTCTTCTACGACAAGCGCTACGCGGCCACCCCCATGCTCTCGCCGGACTTCGTGGCGCTGGCCGCCGCCTACGGGATCGCGGGGCACCGCGTCACCAAGCGCGCGGAGATCCTGCCCGCGGTGCAGGCCGCCCGCGCCTCGGGCCAGCCGACCCTCTTCGACTTCCGCGTGGAGAAGGAGGAGTCGGTCTACCCGATGGTGCCCGCGGGCGCGGACCTGCACGCGATGATCCGGCGGCCCGGCAAGGAAGAGGTGATCGCATGAAGCACACGCTCGTGGCCCGCGTGCAGGACCAGCCCGGGGTCCTCAACCGCGTGGCCAGCCTGTTCCGCCGCCGGGCCTTCAACATCGAGAGCCTCACCGTGGGCGGCAGCGAGTCGCCGGACTTCTCGCGCATGACCATCGTGGTGGACACCGCGCGGGCGCCGGTGCACATCGTGGCCGCCAACCTGCGCAAGCTGGTGCCGGTGGTGGAGGTCAGCGACGTCACCGACCTGCCCACGGTGACGCGCGACCTGGCGCTGATCCGCGTCAAGTGCGGCCCGGGCGAGCGGTCCGAGATCTCGGACCTCGTGTCCATCTTCCGCGGGCGCCTGGTGGACGTGGGGCCCGAGTCGGTGATCGTGGAGGTCACGGGCGACCAGGAGAAGGTCGACGGGCTCGTGGAGCTGCTGCGGCCGCGCGGGATCCTGGAGATGGTGCGCACGGGCAAGGTGGCCATGGTCCGCGGGATCTCGGCCAGCAACGGAAACGGCAACGGGAACGGCCACCGCGAGACGGCCGCGCAAGGAGAGTGACATGGCTCGGATCTACTACGACAGCGACGCGGACCTCGGCGACCTCCGCGGCAAGCGCGTCGCGATCATCGGCTACGGCAGCCAGGGCCACGCCCACGCCCTGAACCTGCGCGACAGCGGCGTCTCGGTGGTGGTCGGGCTGCCCGAGGGCAGCCGCTCGCGCGCCCGGGCCGCGGCCGAGGGGCTGACCGTGCTCACGCCGTCCGAGGCCGCCGAGCGCGCCGACGTCGTGATGATCCTGGCGCCGGACACCGTGCAGCCGAAGCTCTACCGCGAGCACGTGCAGCGCCACCTGGGCCCGGGCGACACGCTGATGTTCGCCCACGGCTTCAACATCCGCTTCGGCACCATCGAGGTGCCCGAGGGCGTGGACGTCTCCATGGTGGCGCCCAAGGCGCCCGGCCACCGCGTGCGCGAGGTCTTCAAGGAGGGCCAGGGCACGCCGGCGCTGGTGGCGGTGCACAAGGACGCGAGCGGGCGGGCGCTGCGAAACGCGCTCGCCTACGCGCGCGCGCTCGGCTGCACGCGCGCGGGCGTGATCGAGACCACGTTCGCGGAGGAGACCGAGACCGACCTCTTCGGCGAGCAGGCCGTGCTCTGCGGCGGCGTCTCCGCGCTGGTGAAGGCCGGCTTCGACACCCTGGTGAAGGCCGGCTACCAGCCCGAGATCGCCTACTTCGAGTGCATGCACGAGCTGAAGCTGATCGTGGACCTGATGTACCGCGGCGGCCTCAACTACATGCGCTACTCGGTGTCGGACACCGCCGAGCACGGTGACTACACGGGCGGCCCGCGCCTGGTCACCGAGGAGACCCGCCAGGAGATGCAGCGCATGCTGGAAGAGGTCCGCAACGGCACGTACGCGAAGAACTGGATCGCGGAGAACGAGAAGGGCCGGCCCTGGTTCAACGAGCAGCGCAAGAAGGAGCGCGCGCAGCTCCTGGAGCAGGTGGGGGCGCGCCTGCGCTCGATGATGCCGTTCCTGGACCCGGTGGCCGTGACCGAGGAGGGCGACGTGGTCAGGGCCCGGAACGAGCAGGGGTCGGCGGCCGCCCCGGCGGCCGCGCGCGCCGGGGTGGGCGAGGCGCGGCCGTGAGCACCGCCGTCACCATCTTCGACACCACGCTCCGCGACGGCGAGCAGTCCCCCGGCTGCAGCATGAACCG
>DATBIZ010000142.1:0-5137 GCA_036556645.1 Vicinamibacteria bacterium
AGCGCGCGCCGCAGGAATCCCTCGGCCTTGCGCAGCTCCGAGCGCTCGGAGCCGATGCCGTGGGTGGTCCCCGCCGGCAGCCGCATCGTCCGCACGAGGCGCTGGATCCGCGGCGAGGCGAACGCCTCGTGGAGCGTCCCGGCCAGGAACAGCACGTCGGGGTCGTCCGGGAACAGCTCGGCGGCGCGGTCCTCCAGGCGCGTGTGCCGCTCGTAGTACTGGCCGTACGCTCCGACGGCGACGTACCACAGCCGTACGGTCTCGTCCTGCGCCGGGTGCGGCGCGACGCCGGCGAGCAGGACCTGGGCCAGGTCCCAGTGCCCTGACGCACCCTCGGTGTGCTGCGGCTGCCCGTCGGCGTAGCGGACCCGCCATCGGTCCGGGCGGAGGTCGCCGCCCGCGCTCGGCCCCGGCTCCTCGCCTTGCGCGAACAGGACGGCGGCGTCCGTGTGCAGCATGGCGCCGCGCTTGAGCAGCGGGTTGGATGCGCACGCTCCGTCGGCGGGCGCCGGCGGGATCCGCGCGCCGCAGCGCGCCGCCGCCTCGCGCGCGGCGGCACGCAGCCGCTGCTCGTCGGCGAGGGTGTACGGCGCGCGCTCCGGCCGGCCCGGGCGGGCCGGATCGACCAGCCACGTCAACGGGTACCCCGGATCGCGCATCAGCCGGGCGAGCGTGGTGGCGTCGGTCGCCAGCTCGGCCAGGTCCGCCGCCGGCCAGCTGCGGACCATGACCGCCGGGCCGTCGGGCTCGCCGGGCTGGTGGGCCTCGACCGCGGCGAGCCAGGCCGCGAGCCGGTCCATGCGCGAGGCCGGACGCGGGCCGGTCCATCGCGCGGAGGGAGCGGCCGGTAGCGAGCCGATGTCGGCGGAGGCGCGCGCGGCGAGGCCGGGCCGCACTTCGAACGAGAGCTCGCGCGCGGCCCTCGACCCACCCGCCGTCGGCGCGGCCTCGGTGCGCAGCACGTAGGTGCCCGGCGCGAAGCGCGCGAGCGGGATCTCGATCCGGTGCCGGACCCCGCCGCCGCCCGCCTGCAGGGCCGAGGACGCCCGCTGTTCGTCGGCCCGCAGGACCTCGGCGCCGTCGGCGCCGGTCACCCGCGTGGTGACGGCCAGGTCGTGAGCGCCCTCGAGCGCGTCGTACACCTCGGCGTAGACGGTCAGCACGTCGTCCGGCGCGAACGTGCGCGCCACGGTCGGTGGACTGTCGAGCAGGCTCCTGACGACGTCGTCGAAGGCGAGGGTCGGCGTTTCGGCCGCCGCTCGTGACGTGAGCAGGACGCCGCTCATCGCGAGCTTCGTCTCCGCGTAGTGCGGCACCTGCAGGTCGTAGAAGACCGACCCGCGCCGGCCCCCGGCGCCCTCGCGCATGGCGACGCGCAGCTCGTGGCGCCCCGCGGCCAGCTCGATCCGGCGCACGAAGCGCAGCCCCTGGCGCTGCACCACCTCGCGCGCCTCCCCGTCCCAGCTGGGCGGGACGAGCACGCGGTCGCCGGCCTGCACGCGGCCGCTCTCGTCCACCGCGATCAGCGCCAGCTCGACTTCGCCGGCCGCGCCGCTCCCGCTCGCCAGCGCGCGTCCCGGCACCTGAACGGTCACCGCGACGGTCGCGCTGGCGGCCGTCACCTTGAAGACGGCGGCGCTGACGCCGAGCGGAAGCCCGCCCTGCGGCCACGGGCGGTGCAGCAGCTCACGCAGCTCCGAGGAGGTGCCGGTGGGCGCGGGCCTTTCGGCCCGCCGGCGGTCCTCTCCGGCCCGTGGACGCGCGTAGCCCTTGCGCGCGATCACGGAAACGCCCGGACGGGTGACATGGACCTCGATGCGCCGGAACGCGCCGTCCGGCCGGAAGTCCGACGGCTGGTAGCCGATCAGGTAGTAGTGGCTGCTGGCGCGCACGATGCGCCCGTAGGCGGTCGAGAGATCGTTCGTGTCGAGGATGGCTTCGCCGCCGGTCTGTTCGGCGACCATGCGCAGGCTGTCCTGCCCGCGCCGCCGCTCGCGGTGGAGCGACCGCGCGTCGATCCCGAAGCCGCGCTCCGGGGGCGGGGCCGACAGCTCCATGTCGTCGTCGCCCGACGGCCCGCCCAACCCGCGCGGATCGATCGCGTAGACGGCGACGTTGGCGCGCGCCGCCGCCGCGATCACGTTCCGGAAGCCGGCCTGGACCTCGGATGCATGCCGCTGAACCCGGCCCGTCACGTCGAGGGTGTCGTAGTCGACGCCTTCGCTGAAGAAGAGGACGGCCTTGCGGCGTCCCGACAGGCCGCGCAGCGCTCCGACGGCCGCTTGCAGCAGGGCCAGCGATGCGCGCGCGGCCTGCGCGCGCAGCGCGTCCGACGGGTCCGTGTCCACGCCGTACCGCGGGACCGCGTTCGCCTCGGCCGGATCGCGCGGCCCTTGCCGCAGGTCGCGCTGGTGATCGATCGCGCGTGACCGCTCGACCGTCGCCGACCGGGCCTTGCGCCCGCGGAAGCCGTTCACCGCCTCGAGCAGAAGGCGCTTGTCGCCGGTGAACGCCTGGACCGCGTCGGGAGGGCCGCTCGCGGAGACGACCGCCGCGACGTCGCCCGGCGCCAGGTGCCCCTGGATGAACTCGCCGGCGGCCTTCCGCACGAGCGCCGATCGGCGGCCGTCCGTGTGCGCCTCGTCGAGCACGACGGTGTAGATCCGGCCGTCGCGGGCGCCCTCGTTGGTCGCGACGTCCCGGGCCAGGGCACCCGCCGTCACCGGGACCGCGTCGGCCGGGAGGGTGACCTCCTCGAAGGACGCGACCTCCTGACGCGTGCCTTCCTCGAAGACCTGGAAGTCGTCGCGCGTGAGCCCGCGCACCGGTTCGCCCCGGGCATCGATGACGGCCGCGTCCACTTCGACGGACGTGGCCTCGGCGGGGAAGACGGCCGCCGGGGGCTCCTGCGCCTGCGCGCCGGCACCCAGCAGCAGGGCGGTGGCGAGGGCGCGGGCGGGTGGTCGCATGGCTCGATGCCGGGCGTTCGACGCCGGAGCCGAACAGGCGGAGAATCACGGGAATCATACGCGAGGACATGCCCATGAAGACTGCCTGCCGGGTTGCGCTCACGCTGGTCGCCGGCGCCGTCCTGGCCCCGTCGGGGCCCCCTCCGGCCGCCGCCGCCGTCAAGGCCGCGCGCGACTACCCGGTGCAGCCGGTGCCGTTCACCGCGGTGCACTTCGAGGACGCGTTCTGGCGGCCCCGCATCGAGGTGAACCGGACGGTGACGGTCCCGTTCGCCTTCCAGAAGTCCGAGGAGACCAAGCGCGTCTACCACTTCGAGCGCGCGGCCGCGGTCCTGCGCGGCGAGCCGCTCGCGGACAAGGCGCCGCCGGGCTACCCGTTCGACGACAGCGACCTGTACAAGGTGATCGAGGGCGCCGCCTACACGCTCAGCGTCAAGCGCGATCCCGGGCTGGAGGCGTACCTCGACCGTCTGATCGAGAAGATCGCCGCCGCGCAGGAGAAGGACGGCTACCTCTACACCACCCGCACGATCGACCCGCAGAACCCGCACCGCTGGGCGGGCAAGGAGCGCTGGGTGCTCGAGAAGGTGGACAGCCACGAGCTGTACAACCTGGGCCATCTCTACGAGGCCGCGGTCGCGCATCACCAGGCCACCGGCAAGCGCACGCTGCTCGACGTGGCGCTGCGCACCGCGGACCTGCTCGACCGGACCTTCGGGCCGGGCAAGCGGTCCATCTGGCCCGGGCACCAGGTCACGGAGATGGGGCTGGTCAAGCTCTACCGCGTGACCGGCGACGCCCGCTACCTCTCGCTCGCGAAGTTCCTGCTCGACGAGCGGGGGCCCGACGGCACGGAAGGGGCCGGGCGCAAGTACAACCAGTCGCACCAGAAGGTGGTGGAGCAGAGCGAGGCGGTCGGGCACGCCGTGCGCGCCACGTACCTCTACTCCGGCATGGCCGACGTGGCCGCGCTCACCGGCGAGCAGGCCTACGTGGACGCCATGGAGCGCATCTGGCGCAACGTGGTCGAGAAGAAGCTCTACCTGACCGGCGGGATCGGCTCCACCGGCTCCGGCGAAGCGTTCGGCCTCGACTACGAGCTGCCGAACATGACCGCCTACAACGAGACCTGCGCCGCGATCGGCAACGACTACTGGAACCACCGCCTGTTCCTGCTGCACGGGGATGCGCGCTACATCGACGTGCTGGAGCGGACGCTCTACAACGGCCTGCTCTCCGGCGTGTCGCTCGACGGCAAGTCGTTCTTCTACCCGAACCCGCTCGAGTCCGCCGGCCAGCACCAGCGCAGCCCCTGGTTCGGCGTGGCGTGCTGCCCGGGCAACGTCACGCGCTTCCTGGCCTCGGTGCCCGGGTACGTGTACGCGCAGCAGGACGACGCGCTGTTCGTGAACCTGTTCGTGGCCAGCACGGCCGAGGTCGAGCTGGCGGGCGGGCGCAAGGTCAAGCTCGTGCAGGAGACCCGCTACCCCTGGGACGGCGCCGTCCGCCTGGCCGTGAGCCCGGACCGCGAAGGCCCGTTCGAGGTCCGCGTGCGTGTTCCCGGATGGGCACGCGGCGAGGCCGTGCCGAGCGACCTCTACCGGTTCGCCGACCGGTCCGACGACACGGCCACGCTCCGCGTCAACGAGCAGCCGGTGCCGCTCAGCCTGGAGAAGGGATACGCCCGCGTGCGCCGGCGCTGGAAGGCCGGCGACGTGGTCGAGCTGGGCCTGCCGATGCCGGTCCGCCGCGTCGTCGCGCACGCCTCGGTGGAGGCGGACCAGGGACGCGTGGCGCTGCAGCGCGGCCCACTCGTCTACGCGGCCGAGTGGGTGGACAACCCCGGGGGCAAGGTGCGCAACCTGCTCCTGCCCGACGAGGCTTCGCTGGTGAGCGCGTTCCGCCCCGACCTTCTGGGCGGCGTCCAGGTGGTCACCGGGCGCGCCGTGGCCCTCGCGTACGAGGCCGACGGCAGGTTGACCCGCCGCGAGCAGGACTTCACCGCGATCCCGTATTTCGCCTGGGCCAACCGTGGGCCGGGCGAGATGACGGTCTGGCTTCCGAACCGCGAGACCAGCGCGCGCCCGCAGCCGCTGCCCACGCTCGCCTCCCGCGCGCGCGTGGCGGCCTCGCCCGCGGGTCGCGATCCACGGGCCGTCCACGACCAG
>DATBIZ010000143.1:0-7743 GCA_036556645.1 Vicinamibacteria bacterium
CCCGACATCAGCGCGGTGAGCCGCGCGCGCTTGGTGGCCCGCACGCGCCGGTGCACGCCGTCGCGGTGGAGCAGCGCGCGCCGGCCGTCGGTGTGGAGCGCCAGCACCTGCTCCAGCTCCGCGGCCTCGAGGTCGCGGTAGGGCCACGCCTTGCGGAACGTGGCCAGCAGCTCGCCTTCCTCCCAGGGCGCCGCCACGCTGGCTGCCACCGCCTGCTGGGCCAGGATGTCGAGCGGCCGCGGCGGCTGCGGCGTGCGGTCGAGGAGGCCGCCGCTCACGCAGCGGAGCAGCGCCGCCGCCTCGACCAGCTCGTCCAGCGTGAGCGGGAACAGCCGGCCCTTCGGCAGGCGGCTCAGCGCGTGGCCGGCCCGGCCCACCCTCTGCAGGAACGTCGCGATCGAGCGCGTGGCCCCCACCTGGACCGCGAGGTCCACGTCGCCGATGTCGATGCCGAGCTCCAGCGAGGCGGTGGCCACCAGCGCGCGCAGCTCGCCCCGCTTGAGCCGCTGCTCCGCGTCGAGCCGCCGCTCGCGGGCCAGGCTTCCGTGGTGGCTGCAGACCGCGTCGTCGCCGAGCGCCTTGCTGAGCTGGCCGGCGATCCGCTCGGCCATCTTGCGCGTGTTGACGAACACGAGGGTGGTCCGATGCTCGCGGATCAGCTCCGCGATGCGCGCGTAGATCTCCTCCCACTGCTCGTGCGAGCAGACCGTCCCCAGGGGCGAGGGCGGAACCTCGACGCCGAGGTCCAGCGCGCGGAACGTGCCCGCGTCCACCAGGGAGCACTCGCGGCCGGCACCCACCAGGAACCGTCCGACCTCGTCGAGCGGCTTCTGCGTGGCGGAGAGTGCGACGCGCTGCACGGGCCGGCCGCAGAGCGCCTCCAGCCGCTCGAGCGAGAGCGCCAGGTGCGAGCCGCGCTTGTCCCGGACCAGCGCGTGGATCTCGTCCACGATCACGGTGCGCGTGTCGGCCAGCATCGCGCGGCCGCCGTCGCTGGTGAGCAGGATGTAGAGGGACTCGGGCGTCGTGACCAGGATGTGCGGCGGCTTGCGCGCCATCGCGGTGCGCTCGCTCGCCGGCGTGTCCCCGGTGCGGACGAGCACGCGGACCTCGGGCAGCGACCCGTCCCGGGCGCGGATCTCCGCCAGCGGCCCCTGCAGGTTCTTCTGGACGTCGTTGGAGAGCGCGCGCAGCGGCGACACGTAGACCACCTGCGTCCGGTCGGGCAGGGAGGCGCCCTGCCGCAGCAGCCCGTCGATCGCGGACAGGAACGCGGCCAGCGTCTTGCCGGAGCCGGTGGGGGCGGCGATCAGCGTGTGGCGGCCCTCGCGGATCGGCGGCCATCCCTCGGCCTGGGGGGGGGTGGGCTGGCCCAGGACGGACTCGAACCACGCGCGCACGGCGGGATGGAACGGGGCCAGCGCGGGCATACCCGGGATTGTAGACGAGGGGTCGTGCGGCCGAGTTCCGGGGGGATCCCCGTCACTGTGGGTTCCGGCCGACTTGTCCTAATCTGAGGGCATGAGGAACCGCTCGACGTCCCTATCCCTCCAGGACTATCCCGAGCCCGCCCCGCGCCGCTCCGGCCGGGGCGTCACGATGCTGATCCTGCTGCTGGTCCTGCTCCTGGCCGCGCTGGGCCTGGGTGGCTACGAGCTGCTGCGGCGGAACCGCGTGCTGGAGGCGCAGGTCGCCGCGATGGTGGAGGAGGCGCGCCAGGCCAACGCGCAGGCGCAACAGGCGCTGGTCCGCGCGGTCGCCGCCGAGACCTCCGCCCGCGCGGCGGCCGAAGGCCGTTTGGTCGCCGAGGAGAAGACCGCGGGCGCCCTGGAAGAAGCCGACAGCGCCCGGCAGGAGGCCGATGCCGCGCGGCAGGACGCCACCACCGCGCGCGAGACGGCCGCCCGGGCGCAGGCCGAAGCGGCGCGCATCCGCGAGCAGGCCGAGAAGGAGATGAAGCGTCTGGAAGAGGCGCTGAGCCAGGTGGCGGAGACGCGCCGCACCGCGCTCGGCGTGGTGATGAACCTCGGCAGCGACTACCTGAAGTTCGAGTTCGACAAGGCCGAGCTCCGCCCGGAGGACCGGGAGCTGCTGAGCCGGATCGCGGGCATCCTGCTCACCTCGCAGGACTACACGCTCTCGGTCAACGGCCATACCGACGACGTCGGCTCGGACGCGTACAACCGGGGGCTCTCCGAGCGCCGCGCGCAGGCCGTGCGCGACTACCTGGTCAAGGCCGGCCTGCCCGCGGAGATCGTCAGCGTGACCGGCCACGGCAAGTCGCTGCCGCTGGTGAAGGGCACGTCCGAAGAGGCGCGGGCGAAGAACCGGCGCGTCGAGCTGGGCATCGCCAGCAGCCGCATCCGCTACGGCCGGCAGGCGCAGTAGAGGGCGGTCAGGGCGCCTGGCAGAGGCTGTTCGCGCAGGTCTGCCCCTGCGCGCAGTCGTCGTCCGAGGCGCACTTGCGCAGCCCCGCGCGCGACGCTTCGCGGAGCTGGAGGTGCACCTCGGCTTGCGTGGGCGTGCCGTCGGCCAGGAACATGGTGAACCTCTGGCTCAGAGACTCGATGACGCCCTTGAAGGTCAGCGACCCCCCCCAGGTCACCGTCACCATGGGTGGCCGACGGAGCTTCGTGTCCACGAGCGCCAGCGTCTCGAGGCGTTCCGCGAGCTTGCGCAGGTCGGCCACGTCCACGACTTCGAGATGGAGCGTGACGCGCCGCGGCTCGGGCGCGGTGAAGTCCACGGCCGGGGAGTCCTCGGTGCTGTCGCGGCTGGTCCTCCAGGGCACGGTCTTATCGAGGGAGATTTCCCTGGGGTTGAAGGTCGCTTCGACCGCGGACAGGTCCGAGTCCACGGGCTGGATGGTGACCGTGATGCGCGTCTTCCGGGCCTGCTGCTGTTCCCCGGCGCGCGCATCGCTCGCCATCGCCAGCAGGCACAGGCCCGCAATCGTCGAGCAGCGGATCGGCATCGTCGTCTCCGTGACGGGAGGGGCGTCGTGTGAGGGCCGGACCGGACAGTAGTCGACTGCGCCGCGCCGGTCAACCGCGCCGCCGCCGCGGCCGCCGCACGAAGATCGTGGACTCCTCCGCCCCGACCCCCGGCCCGATCTCGACCGTCGGCGAGAGCCGCCGGCACCAGCGGAGCACCGTCTCGCGCGGGACGCAGTAGTAGCCGGCCCACTGCACGACCGCGGTCCAGCGCGCGTCTTCGTAGGGGTGGAAGATGTTGAACGCGACCGCGCGCCGGCAGGCGCCGTACATGGCGGCCAGCACGCGCCGCAGGAAGCGGTCGTGGTCGCGCACCTTCAGGTTGAACGTGCCCGACGCGACCACGTAGTCGAAGCGGCCCCCGAACCCGTCCGCGAGCACGTCGCGGACCTCGAAGCGCGCGCGGCGGTCGCGGTACTTGCGCCGCGCGGCGCGCACCATCCGCGGCGAGAGGTCGTAGCCGGTGTAGCGGACGTCGCGGCCGG
Source organism: Vicinamibacteria bacterium (assembly GCA_036556645.1). Lineage (GTDB taxonomy): Bacteria > Acidobacteriota > Vicinamibacteria > Fen-336 > Fen-336 > DATKEG01. The sequence continues at coordinate 3,479 of DATBIZ010000143.1, forward strand.
TCTCGCGCAGGTAGCCGAAGAAGTCGCCGAGGCCGCATCCAAGGTCGGCGACCGAGGCGCCGTCCCAGGCGCCCACCTCCGCGAGCAGCCGGAAACGCTCCTGCTGGCCGTGCTCGTCCACCCACTTCAGGGCGCGCACGGTGGGGCCGTGCTTGCGAAGGCTGCGTTCGTAGGTGGTGACGATCTTCTCGCGCGACTCGGGGTCCAGGCCGGGGCGGCGGGGCATGGCTGCGCATGGTACCGGGAACGGAACGGAGACGGTCGGGACGGTGCCGGAGACGGAGCGGTCCCGGGACGGAGACGGATCCGGCATAATCGCCACCTCATGACCCGAAGACCCCCCGGCCGTCGGCTGTTCGCGCTGCTTCTCGCCGTCTTCCCGCTCCCGGCGCTCGCGCCGGCGGCGGAGCCCGGTCGTGCCGCCCGCGAGTGGCGCACGCACGGCGGGGAGCCCGGGCACACGCAATATTCGGAGCTGGCGCAGATCGACACGACCAACGTCAAGCGCCTGAAGCAGGCCTGGGTCTACCGGACCGGCGACGCGCGCAAGGACGACAAGTCGCAGATCCAGTGCCAGCCCATCGTCGTGGACGGCGTGCTCTACGCGACCTCTCCCGCGCTGAAGCTGCTCGCGCTGGAGGCGGCCACGGGCACGCCGCTCTGGACCTTCGATCCGTTCTCGGCCGGGGCCGAGGAGCACGCGCTCGGCGTGAGCCGCGGCGTGACCTACTGGTCGGACGGCGAGCAGAGGCGGATCTTCTACGCGGTCGGGCAGAAGCTGTACTCGGTGGACGCGCGGACCGGCCGGCCGGCCGCGGGTTTCGGCCGCGGCGGCTACGTGGACCTGGGCGAGGGGCTCGACCGCGAGCTCAAGGGCGTGTACGTGCTCTCCAACACGCCCGGCGCGATCTACAAGGACCTGCTGATCGTCGGCTCACGCGTCTCCGAGGGGCCCGGGCCATCCGCGCCCGGCCACGTCCGCGCCTACGACGTGCGCAGCGGGAAGATCCGCTGGATCTTCCACACGATCCCGCACCCCGGCGAGTACGGCTACGAGACGTGGCCCCGGGACGCCTGGCAGCGCGCGGGCGGCGCGAACGCCTGGAGCGGGATCACCGTAGACCACCAGCGCGGGCTCGTGTTCCTGCCCACCGGCTCCGCCGCGTTCGACTTCTGGGGCGGCAACCGCCACGGCCAGAACCTGTTCGCGAACTGCCTGCTGGTCCTGAACGCCGCCACCGGGGAGCGCGTCTGGCACTACCAGTTCGTGCACCACGACATCTGGGACCGTGATCTGCCGGCCGCGCCGGTGCTGGTCACGGTGAACCACGACGGCCGCGCGATCGACGCGGTGGCGCAGACGACCAAGTCCGGCCACGTGTTCCTGTTCGAGCGGGAGACCGGCAGGCCGCTCTTCCCGATCGAGGAGCGCCCGGCGCCGCCTTCGGACCTGATCGGAGAGCAGGCCTGGCCGACGCAGCCGCTGCCCGTGAAGCCTCCCGCGTTCGCGCGCCAGGCCTTCACCGAGGACGAGGTCACGGACATCTCGCCGCGGTCGCGCGAGGCGGTGCTGGCGCAGCTCCGGAAGACGCGCACCGGACGGCCCTTCCTCCCGCCGAGCACGCAGGGCACGATCATCTTCCCCGGCTTCGACGGCGGCGCCGAATGGGGAGGCGCGGCCTGGGATCCCGGCTCGCGGCTGCTCTACGTCAACTCGAACGAGATGGCCTGGATCCTCACCATGGTCGAGCTGGAGATCGGCAAGAAGGGCGAGAAGCGGCCGCTCGGCGAGCGCGTCTACATCCGGCACTGCTCGAGCTGCCACGGCGCCGACCTGCGCGGCGTGTCGCAGATGGCGTCGCCCTCGCTCGAAGGGCTGGGCGGCCGGCGAAAGCGGCCCGACATCGTCCACCTGCTGAAGGAAGGCAAGGGGATCATGCCGGCGTTCGGCTGGATGAACAACGCCGAGATGGACGCCGTGCTCGCGTTCATCCTGAAGGAAGCCGATCCGTTCGCGGCCGGCGGACCGCGTCCCGACCTCGAGGACGAGAGCCCCTACACGATCACCGGATACAACCGGTTCTACGACCCCGACGGGTACCCGGCGGTGAAGCCGCCGTGGGGGACCCTGAACGCGATCGACCTCGACAAGGGCGAGATCGCGTGGACCGTCCCGCTCGGCGAGTTCGCCGAGCTGACCAGGCGCGGCATCCCGCGGACGGGCACCGAGAACTACGGCGGGCCGGTCGTCACCGCGGGCGGCCTCGTGTTCATCGGGGCCACCAAGGACGAGAAGTTCCGCGCGTTCGACAAGAGGACCGGCGAGGTGCTCTGGGAGACGTCGCTGCCCGCCGGCGGATACGCGTCGCCGGCCACCTACGAGGTCGCGGGGAAACAGTACGTGGTGATCGCGGCCGGGGGCGGGAAGATGGGCACGAGGTCGGGGGATTCGTACATCGCGTTCGCGTTGCCGGAATAGCATCCGCGCCGGTACGCTACGATTGTCCCTTGCCCCGCGTCTCTCTCGTCCTCGCCGTGCTCCTGTCCGCGCCGGCACGCTTGCCCGCCCAGGAGCTGGACCTCGCCGGCAAGTCCCAACTCGGCAAGGAGTTGATGGCGTCCGGGCGGTTCGGCGACGCGGCGGCGGTCTACCGGGATCTCGTGGCCGCGATGCCCGGGAACGCGGGACTGCACCTGAACCTCGGCATGGCGCTGCACATGGCCGGACGCGACCGGGACGCGCTCCCGCAGCTCGAGATCGCTCTGAAGATGCAGCCCGACCTGCTCCCGGCCAGCTTGATGCTCGGCGCCGCGCACATGAGGTTGGGCAAGCCGGGCGCGGCGCTCGCGCCGCTGCAGAAGGTCGTGCGGCTGCAGCCGGACAACCACGACGCGCGCTCCATGCTGGCCGACGCGCTGCTGGCGCTCGACCGTCACGCGCAGGCCGAGCCTCACCTGCGGCGGCTGGCCGAGGCGGCGCCGCAGAACCCGGCCGTGTGGTTCAGCCTGGGCCGCACCTACGAGGAGCTGGCGGGGCGTGCGTTCGAGGAGCTGCTCCAGCTCGATCCGGAATCGCCGTTCGGTCTGGCCCTGGTCGCCGACGCGCGGCGCGAGCAGGACCAGCGGACGGCCGCGTTCCATCTCTATCGCCTGGCCCTGCAGCGCCGGCCGGGGTTCCGCGGCCTGCACGCCGCGGTGGCCGGCATCTACCGGGCGAGCGGCTACTCGGACTGGGCACGCGTCGAAGACGAGAAGGAGCGGGCGCTCCCGCCGGCCGACTGCGCCCGTGACGCGCTCGAGTGCGCGTTCGCGGCGGGGAAGCTCCGCGACGTGGCGGCGGCGGCGTCGAAGCGGAAGACGGCCGAGGCACGCTACTGGCTCGTGCGCGCCTACAACGACCTGGCGCTCGCCGCCTTCGGCAAGCTCGCTTCGCTGCCGCCCTCGCCGCAGTCCCACGAGTGGGCCGCGCGCACGCACCGCAACCAGGAGCGCCACGCGGAGTCGGCGGCAGAGTGGCGCAAGGCCCTGGCGCTCGCGCCCGGCGACCCTCGGCTGACCATGGAGCTGGCGGTGACGCTTCGGCTCGCGCGCGACCTGGCGGGGGCGCAGCCGCTGCTCGAGCAGCTGGCGGCGGCCCTGCCCGATTCGGCCGAGGTGAACCTCCTGCTCGGCGACGTGCTGCTCGCGCAGGAGCATGCCGAGCGTGCGCTGCCCTACCTGGAGAAGTCGGTGCGGCTCCAGGCGGACGAGCCGCAGGCGCGCGGCGCGCTCGGGCGCGCCTACGCGCTCCTGGGCCGCCCGGCCGAGGCCATCCCGCACCTGCAGCGGGCGGTGGCGGCGGACACCGACGGGAGCATCCGCTTCCAGCTCGCGCGCGCCTACCAGGCCGCGGGACGGGTCGAGCAGGCGCAGGCGGCCATGAAGGACTACGAAGGGTTCCGCAGCGCGCTGCAGGCCGAGGCCGGCGTGGCCGGGCCGGGCGCGACGATCACCCCGCCTTGAGGGCCGCTGTGCTGGCGGGGCTCGCGGTGTCTGTCCTCGCCGCCGGCGCCGCCGCGCCGCCGATCCTCTTCGAGGAGGCCGCGCACGAGGCGGGCCTGCTCTTCGTCCACGAGAACAGCCCCACCCCGCGCAAGCACCTGATCGAGACCGTGCCCGGCGGGGTGGCCGTGTTCGACTACGACGGCGACGGCCGGCTCGACGTGTTCTTCACCAACGGCGCCGCGGTGCCCTCGCTCGACAAGGAGCCGCGCCACGCCAACCGT
>DATBIZ010000144.1:0-7229 GCA_036556645.1 Vicinamibacteria bacterium
CGCGTTCGGGGTGGCCATGATCCCGGTATCGTTGATGCTGGCCCTGTTCATCATGATCCTGGAAGTGCTGGTGGCCTTCATCCAGGCCTACATCTTCACCCTGCTGACGTCCATCTTCATCGGGATGTCGGCGCATCCCTCACACTGAGAGAAGCGAAGGAGAAACATGCCCACTGACCCCAGAGCCATCGCGTACTTCGCGGCCGGCATCGGCGCGGGACTCACCATCATCGGCGGCGCGGCCGGCATCGGCCGCCTGGCCGCGGCGGCCATGGAGGGCATCGCGCGCCAGCCCAACACCGCGGGCGACATCCGCGGCTCGATGATCGTGGCGGCCGGGCTCATCGAGGGCGTCACCTTCTTCGCCCTGATCGTCACCATCCTCCTGGCCATCAAGTAGCCATGGCTGGCGTGTTCCGGGCGGCGCTGCTGGCCGCGCCGCCCGACGGCGGGGGCGGCGGGCTGGCGGACGTCAACCTCGGCCTCACCATCTGGACGGTGGTGCTGTTCCTGCTCTTCGCCTTCGTGCTCACGAAGCTGGGCTGGAAGCCGCTCCTGACCATGATCGAGGAGCGGGAGAACGGGATCCGCCAGGCGGTGCGCACCGCGGAGGAGGCGCGCGCGGAGGCGCAGAAGCTGCTCGCCGAGCACAAGGAGCTGTTGCGCGAGGCGGGGCGCCAGCGCGAGGATATCGTCAAGAGCGCGCTCGCGGACGCGGAGAAGCTGCGCGCGGACCTGTCCGCGCAGGCGCGCAGCGAGGCGGAGTCGCTGCTGCAGCGCGCGCGCGACCAGATCGAGCGCGAGAAGATGCTCGCCCTGCAGGACATCCGCGGCCGGATCGCGGACCTGGCGGTGGAGGCGGCCGGCAAGATCGTGACGAGCTCGCTGAGCCCGGACGTGCAGCGGCAGCTCGTGGACGAGTTCATCCAGAAGGTCCCCGACCTCAAGCAGTAGCCGGGAGGAGCCATGTCCGAGATCTCCAATGTCTTCGAGGGCCTGCCCAGCCGCTACCAGAAGGGCGCGGTGAAGACGCCCCGGACCTTCTACTTCTCGCTGGGCGACGACGAGAAGTGGACGGTCATGCTGGGCAAGGACAAGTGCGAGGTGACGCCGGGCAAGCCGGACAAGGACGCCGACTGCTTCTTCAAGGCGTCCAAGGAGACGTTCCTCGACGTGTGGAACGGCAAGCACACGCCCGGCCCCAAGGACTTCCTCACCGGCAAGATCAAGAGCAACAACCCGATGCTCTTGAAGGAATTCGTGGCCGCGTTCAAGTAGAAAACGAAAAGCCGTGCGGCCCCGCCCGGGCGACCGCACGGCAATGAATGAACGGCCTTATGAAAGGCCGCGCGCCTAGCCGCGCGCGGTGAGCGTCAGATAAAGGCTGTCCCCGCGCCGGTTCACCAGCACGAGCGCCGGGCGATCGCTCGAGGCGCGCAGGGCGGCGCGAAGCTCCTGCGAGCTGCGCACCGGCTTGCGGTTGACCTCCTCGATCACGTCGCCCTCACGGATACCGGCCTCGGCCGCCGCGCCTTCCGGATCGACCGAGGTCACGGCCACGCCGGTGGCCGCGCGCACGCCCAGACGGTCGGCCAGCTCGGGCGTGAGCGGCTGCACCGACAGGCCGAAGCCCCCGCTCTCCCCGCCCCCCGCCGCCGGCCGGTCGCCGTCCTCACGCGAGGCGGTGAGCTCGGCCAGCCGCGCGGTCAGGTCGAGCGTCCGGCCGTCGCGCAGCACCTTGAGCCGGACGGAGCTGCCGGGCTGCTTCTGCGCGACGTGGTTGCGGAGCTGGTTGTGGTCCGTCACCGCCACCCCGTCGAGCTCGACGACCACGTCGCCGCGCCGCACGCCCGCCCGGTCGGCCGGGCTGGCCGGCTGCACGGCGCTGATCAGCGCGCCCGCCACCCGCTCGAGCCCGAGGCTCTTCGCGAGGTCGGAGTTCACGCTCTGGACCGTGACGCCCAGCATCCCGCGGCGGACGCTGCCGCCCTGCACGAGCTGGTCCATCACGTTCTTCGCCATGTTGGACGGGATCGCGAAGCCGATGCCGATGTTGCCGCCGGACGGCGAGAGGATCTGCGAGTTGATGCCGATCAGCTCGCCGCGCGTGTTCACCAGCGCGCCGCCGGAGTTGCCGCGGTTGATCGGGGCGTCGGTCTGGATGAAGTCCTCGAAGCTGCCGGTCCCGAGCCCGGTGGCGCGCCCCTTGGCGCTGACGATGCCCATGGTGACCGTCTGGCCGACGCCGAGCGGGTTGCCGACCGCGAGCGCGACGTCGCCGACGCGCACCGCGTCGGAGTTCCCGAGCGGGACGGTCTGCAGGCCCTCGGCCTTCACCTTCAGCACGGCCAGGTCGCTCGGCTGGTCGGAGCCGACCACGGTCGCCTCGAACGTGCGGCCGTCCGTGAGCTCCACCCTGACCTCCCGGGCGCCCTCGATCACGTGGTGGTTCGTGAGGACGTAGCCGTCCGGGCTTACGATGACGCCCGAGCCGAGGCCGCCCTCACGGCGCGGCTGCTGCGGCTCCCGCGGCAGGCCCGGGATGCCGAAGAACTCCTCGAACGGGTCGCGGCGCTGGCCGCGCTGCGCCACGCGCACCGGCCGCTCGGAGCGGACGGTGACCACCGCGGGCGCCACCCGGCTCACCACCGGCGCGTACGAGTCCTCCGCCGGCGCCGCGGCCAGGGCCACGCCGCCCGGGGCCACGGCGGCCGGCGACTGCTGCATGTTCCACGCGACCGCGGAGCCCGCCAGCACGGCGGTCCCCACCGCGAGCGCGGCGCGGCCGCGCAGGCCGGCCGACGGCTTCTCCCTCTGTTCCATCGATGCCTCTTCCTCCATGGATCGAACATAGGCGCCGCGGATGACAGGAGCCTTTCGCGAACATGACAAACGTGTCAGGTCCGCCGTCCCGCCGCCGCACGGCGCTCCGCCCTCTCTCTTGGACGCGCGAGGGCCGCTTTCAGTCGCAGGCGGGCAGGTGGACGGTGAAGGCGCTGCCGCCGCCGGGCGTCGAGTCCACGGTCACGCCGCCCTGGTGGGCCTCCACGATCGCGCGCACCAGGCTCAGGCCGAGCCCCAGGCCGCGCTCGGACCGGCTGCGGTCGCCACGGTAGAGGCGGTCGAAGATGCGCGGCCGGTCCTCGGGGGGGATCCCGGGGCCGGTGTCGCGGACGATCAGGAGCGCCTCCGCTCCCTCGCGCCGCGCCGCCAGCTCCACCCGGCCGCCGCGGGGCGTGTACTTGACCGCGTTGTCGAGCAGGTTGGCCGCGACCTGACGCAGCCGGTTGCGGTCCGCGTGGACGCACACGTCCTCGGCCGCGTCCGCGTGCAGGGAGATCCCGCGGTCCTCGGCCACGTCGGCGTACAGGTCCATCGCGTCGCGGACGACGCCCGCCAGGTCCACGCGCTGCTTCTGCAGGCGCAGGGTGCCGGTCTCCGCTTCCGAGATGTCCATGAGGATCTCCAGCATGGACGCCACGCGGTCCGACTCCTCGAGGCAGTCGGCCAGGGCTTCGCGGCAGGCCTCTTCGCCGCCCGACTCGAGCGCGCTCTCCGCGCGGCTGCGCAGGCGCATCAGCGGGGTGCGCAGGTCGTGGGCCACGTTGTCGAGCGAGCCGCGCATCGCGCCGAGCAGCCCCTCGATGCGATCCAGCATCGCGTTGAACAGCAGGCTCAGCTCGCCCAGCGTGTCGCGGGGCTGCCGCACCGGCACCCGCGCCTGCATGTGGCCGGTCTGCAGGATCGCCCGCACGGTGGCGGTCAGGTCCCGCAGCGGGCGCAGCGCGGAGTGCGTGAGCGCGTAGCCGCCGGCGACCGCGAGCAGGGCCACGGACAGGAACGCGGCCAGCAGCGTGCCGCGGTAGCGCGCCAGCAGCTCCGCGCGCCGCTCCGTGCTCTTGCCGACCTGGAACAGCGTGCCGTCGGGCAGCCGGGTGGAGGCGATCTCGAGCACGTTGCCGTCCAGCGAGCGCAGCTCGGCCCAGCCGGCGGCGCCGAGCCGGCGCTCCTCGCCCGCGAGCTGCTCCAGGTCGAAGCGCCAGTCGGCGGGCATGCTGAAGTACACGGCCTCGGACCGCTCGCCGATCACCCGGACGAGCACCGGCTCGTAGCGGCCGGCCACGCGGTCCGCGGTGATCACGCGGTTCAGGAGCGGCAGGCCTCCGCGCTGGTAGGCGGCGGCGTAGCGGCGCAGCGTGGTCGTGATCAGGTCGTGATCGGCCTGGCGCAGCGAGGCGGCGAGCAGCACGTACGTGATGGCGGCCAGCGCGAGCGTGCTGGCCAGGAAGACCGCGGCGTAGTAGAGGGCGAGGCGGAAGCCCAGCGCGCCGCGGAGCCGGTCAAGCCTCGAGGACATAGCCCATCCCGCGCACGGTGCGGATCCGCTTGCGGTCGAAGTCCTTGTCGAGCTTCTCGCGCAGCCGGTGCACGAGCACGTCCACCACGTTGGTGCGCGGGTCGAAGCTGTAGTCCCAGACGTGGGAGAGGATCATGGGCTTCGACACCACCCGGCCCGCGTTGCGCATCAGGTACTCGAGCAGCGCGAACTCGCGCGGGCGCAGCTCGATCGGGCGGCCGGCGCGCTCCACCCGGCGGGTCACCAGGTCCAGGGTGAGGTCGCCCACCGCGAGCCGGGTGGGGTCGGCCGCGCCCGTCGCGCGCCGGATCAGCGCCTGCACGCGCGCGAGCAGCTCGGCGAAGGCGAACGGCTTGGTCAGGTAGTCGTCCCCCCCGGCCTGCAGGCCCTTCACCCGGTCGTCCACGCTGCGGCGCGCGCTGAGGATGATCACGGGCGTGCGCACGCGGCGGCGGCGCATCTCCTCGATCAGGGCCAGCCCGTCCATGCCCGGGAGCATCACGTCCACCACCGCGACCGCGTAGTCGCTGCTGCTGGCCAGGTGCAGCGCGTCGCCGCCGCTGGTCGCGTGGTCCACGGTGAAGCCGGCGCCCTGCAGCCCCTTCACCAGGAAGGACGCGATCGTCGGGTCGTCCTCCACCACGAGCAGGCGCATAGGCCAATGATGCGCTCAAGGACGCCGCTATCGCGGCCGGATTCGGTTTCGGTATCGGTTTCGGTATCGGTTTCGGTCTCGGTCTCGGTCTCTGTCTCGGGTACCGGCACTGGTTCGGGTACGGAATCGGAGTCGAGTCGAGGACCAGTCGGTACCCGTACCAGTGCCGGTGCCCGAAGCCGAAATCGACTCCGAAACCGGAACCGAAACCGAGACCGGAACCGGCGCTAAACTGCCCCGTGGCTCGCGATCGTCCGCACACGGAGGCGACGCTCGATCCGAGCCGGCCGCTCGCCGCGTCCGCGGAGTCCGTGGGAGCCGGGCGCCACGGCGTGCTCTACGAGACCGGCCGGCAGCTCCTCGAGCAGCGCGATCCGCGGCAGGTGCTCGCGACGATCCAGCGGGCGATCCTCACGCACCTGGAGCCGGACCGCGCGGCCGTGCTCTCGCTCGAGGCCGAGGGCGCCTTCCGGCCCGTCACCACCCACGGGCTGGAGCTGAGCGGGCCCGAGGACCTGTGGCCGGTCAGCTTCTCCGTGATCCGGCAGGTGGTCGAGAGCGGGCTCAGCGTGCTGGCCTCCGACGCGCGCAGCGACCCGCAGTTCGAGGACGCGGAGAGCATCCAGCGCTTCCGGATCCGCTCGATCCTGTGCGTGCCGCTGGGCCGGCCGGCGCGCGGGGTCGTCTACCTCGACAACCGGAGCGCGCGGCCGTTCCAGCCGAGCGACCTCGAGTTCCTGACCGCTCTGGGCGTCTACGCCGCGCTCGCGCTGGAGCGGGCGGCCGAGCTGGCGCGCGCGTCGGAGGCGCTCGCCCAGAGCGCGGACCGGCTCGACGTGCTCCAGGGCGAGCTGCTGCGGCATCGCATCGTCGGCTCCGCCCCCACCCTCCTCTCCGCGTACGACGCGCTGCGCCGGTTCGCGAAGAGCGGGGCGCGGGTGCTGCTGCGCGGCGAGACCGGCACCGGCAAGGAGCTGTTCGCCCGCGCCTACGCCGCGGAGAGCGGCCGCGCCGCGGCCGCCTACGTGCCGGTGCCGATCCCCGCGCTCGCCCCCGGCCTCGTGGAGTCCGAGCTGTTCGGGCACGTGCGCGGCGCGTTCACCGAGGCCACGCGCGACAAGAAGGGACGCCTGGAGGTCGCGCACGGCGGGGTGCTGTTCCTCGACGAGATCGGCGACATCGAGCCCGCGCTGCAGGTCAAGCTGCTGCGCTTCCTCGACTCGGGCGAGCTGTTCCGCGTCGGCGACAACGACGCGCGCAAGGTGGACGCGCTGGTGGTCTCCGCGACCAACCGGCCGCTGGAGAAGGACGTGGAGCAGGGCCGCTTCCGCGCCGACCTCCTCGCCCGCCTCGGCCACGCGATCCGCATCCCGCCGCTGCGCGAGCGCGCGCAGGACGTGCCCGAGCTGGTCGCGCACTTCCTGGAGGCCTACGACCGCGGCACGCCGCGCAAGGCCTTCGCGCCGGAGACGCTGGCCGTGCTGCAGCGCCACCGCTGGCCGTTCAACGTGCGCGAGCTGCAGCAGGTGGTCGAGAGCGCGGTGTGCCTGGTGGACAGCGACGTGATCCGGCCCGAGCACCTGCCGGAGTACCTGCGGCGAGAAGCCGCGGCCTCGCCCACGTCCGTGCCCGCCGCCGGCCCCCCGGGCCCGATGCGCAAGGCGGTGGAGGAGGCGGAGCGCGCCGCGATCGTGCGCGCGCTGGAGTTCACCGCCGGCAACCGCCGCAAGGCGATCGATCTGCTGCAGGTCTCGCCCGAGACGTTCTACAAGCGGCTGGAGGAGTTCGGGCTGAAGTAGGGCGGGCGTCCGTTCGGTCCCCGAACACCGTTCGACCTCCGAAACGCGCGCGCGGCGCGGTGCCGCGCCGATTCAACGACTTGCGCGCGTGGTCGTCCGGCGCCGGCCGGGCACCTGCGTTGCTCCATGAGACGGCGGTCGCCGCGGCACGAGGCCGCGGCCATGGAGGAACCAACCCATGTCACGCACGATCGCCGCACCGCTCGCCTTCGCCGCGCTCGCCCTTCTCTCCGCCTGCGATTCGGATTCCAACGGCGGGCCGTCCACCCCGACGGAGCCCGTGCCCAACCTCACCGGCAGTTACCAGGGAACCAACTGGCTGACCCAGTTCCAGCGCACGCGGGACGGCTACTCCGGCTCGTGGAACTGCTCGGGCAGCATGACGCTGGTCCAGGAGCCGAACTCCGCCAAGTTCTCC
>DATBIZ010000145.1:0-4337 GCA_036556645.1 Vicinamibacteria bacterium
GGCCAGGAACACGGTGGCGGCGGACTTCCGGGTGGCGCGCATCTGCTTCAGGAGCGCGGAACGCGTCTCGCGGCTCAGCCTCGGCGAGACTTCCTCGTAGAGGTGCTCGAGCTGGTTGACCTGCTCGTCGAGCTCCTCCACCACGCGGCGGGCGCGCAGGCGCGCCTGTCCCTCGGCGGTCAGGGCGGCGGCCTGCGCCTCGCTGGCGCGCGCGACCGCGCGCAGGGCGGCCGCCCGGCCACCGCGCTCGTCACCGGCCGCCTTGAGCCGGCGCGCTTCCTCCAGTTCGCGATGGGCGGCCGCCATCGCCGGGGCGTCGGCGGTGGCGCCGTAGGACTCGGCCGTCTTCACCGCGCGCTCCGCCTCGGCGATCCGGCTCTCGGCGGAGGGCCCGATCAGCCCGAGGTAGTCGAGCACGCGCGGCGCGATCAGGATCACCGCCGCCAGGGCCAGGGCGGTGGCCGACAACCGGCGGAGCAGAGCCATCGTGTGCGGCTGCCGCTCGGGCGAGCGGCGCTCCGTCGGCTTCTCCATGCGTGCAACTGTAATGCAGCGCCCGGCGCGCCCGGGACAATCGCGCGCCGCTATAATCGGACGCCGTGGCCAACTACATCGGCGGAAGCGCTCCGGCCATGGCGAACCAGGTGGCCGAGGGCTTCATCCTCCTGGCCGCCAACGCGCTGCGCACGTTCAACCCCGCGGAGCTGAACCTGCTGCGACAGGAGATCGAGAAGCTGCAGCGCGAAGCGCGCGCGGTGGTACCGCCGGCGGACGACGCGCTCGCGCAGCAGGCCCGCAACCGCAAGATCGCGCGCCTGGGCTCCGCGCTGCAGGTGATCAACCACCAGCTCACCGGCCGTCGCTGAGCGCATGAGCCTGCCGCTCTCCGCGGTGGTGGTGCTGCTGGCCTACGTGGCCGCCATCACCGCGTTCGGCACCTGGCTCGGCCGCCGCAGCCGCTCGGTCCGCGACTACTTCCTCAGCGGGCGCAGCGTGCCCTGGTGGGCGATCGCCGCCTGCATCGTCGCCACCGAGACCAGCACCCTGACCTTCATCGGCGCGCCCGGCACCGCCTACAACGGCAACTGGACGTTCCTGCAGCTCGTGATCGGCTACGTGCTGGGCCGCATCCTGATCGCGGCGATCTTCCTGCCCGCCTACTTCCGCGGCGAGATCTACACGTCGTACGAGCTGCTGCAGCGCCGCTTCGGGGGCGGCTCCGTGCGCAGCACGGCGGCGGCGATCTTCCTGATGTACCGCACGCTGGGGGACGGGATCCGGCTGCACGCGGCGGCGCTGGTCCTGGCCGTGGCCTCGGGCGGGCCGCAGTGGGAGTGGATCTGGATCCTCCTGCTCGGCGCCGCGATGATCGTCTACACCGAGGAGGGCGGCGTCACGGCCACGATCTGGACCGACACGATCCAGATGTTCGTCTACCTGATCGGCGCGCTGGTGTGCCTGGTGGCCGTGATCCAGGTGCTGCCGGACGGGGTCGCCGGCGCCATGGCCGCCGCGGCCGCCGCCGGCAAGACGCGCCTGTTCGACTTCTCGTTCGACCTGCGCCAGCCGTTCACGTTCTGGGGCGGCGTGATCGGCGGCCTGTTCCTCACCCTGGCCACGCACGGCACCGACCACTATCTGGTCCAGCGCCTCCTCGTGGCGAAGAGCCGCCGTGACGCGTCCGTCGGCCTCGTCCTCTCCGGCTTCCTGGTGCTGGTGCAGTTCGCGCTGTTCCTGTTCCTGGGCACGCTCTTCTGGGCGTACTACCAGGGCCGGCCGTTCGCGCGCGGAGACGAGGTCCTGCCCACGTTCGTGTCCACGCACCTGCCGGGCGGGCTCGTCGGCCTGATCCTGGCCGCGATCGTGGCCGCCGCGCTCTCGCCGTCGCTGAACTCGATGGCGTCCACGACCGTGCGCGACTTCTACCTGCCCTACGTGCGCCCCGGCGCCACCGACGCGCAGCAGCTCCGCGTGGGCAAGGTCTTCACGATCGTGTGGGGCCTCGCCCAGATGGCGGTGGCGATGCTCGCGCAGGGCGTGGACTCGGCGCTGCAGGCCGGCCTGGCCGCCCTGGGCTACGCCTCGGGCCCGACCGTGGGCGCGTTCCTGCTCGGCGTCCTCACCCGTACCGCGACCGCGCCGGGGACGATGGCGGGCATGGTGGTCGGCCTCGTGGCCAGCCTGGCCGTGGGCCAGTTCGCGCCGGCCGTCTTCGGCGTCCCCGGCGTGGCCTGGACCTGGAACGTCGCCATCGGCGCCACGATCACGTTCGTGGTGGGGTGGACGGGATCGCGGGCCTTGAAGCGCCGGCGTCAGTAGAGCAAGGATCCGGTGCGCGCACGCCGCCAGGCCTCGATCCCGGCCTCGTCGGAGGCCACGATCTGCTCCACCGAGTCCCCTCGCTCGAGCGCTTCGCGGAGACGGCGCGTGCCGACGAGCCAGTCGAGCGCACCTTCACGGCGCCAGCGGAACTGCGGATCGCTCCGCAGCGCGTGCAGGAGCGCCACGCCCAGGGCGTAGGGCCGCGCGGACGCCGGATCGGTCACGCGCACGCGCACGCCGTGGCACTCCTGGTCGCGGTGCTTCGGCTCCGGAGCCGCCTCCGACGCGCGCGGCGTGAACGTGGCCGGCTCCAGCGAGAAGCCCGGCGCGCGGACCGCGGCCAGCCACCGCGGCGGCGCCAGCCACGGCGCGCCCAGCAGCAGGAACGGGGCCTCGGTCCCGCGCCCTTCGGTCGCGTTCGTGGCCTCCAGCAGCGCCGTGCCCGGGTAGGCGAGGGCGGCCTCGGCCGAGCGCAGGTTCGGCGACGGGTTGACCCACGGCCGGCCCGTGTCCGGCCACGTCATCGAGCGTCGCCAGCCGCGCATCGGCACCACCACCACCCGCGCCGGCGACGCGCGGCGCGCGTTCGCCAGACGCGCCATCTCGCCGAACGTCAGCCCGTGCACCAGCGGCCCCGGCGCGCGGCTGACCAGGCTGAGCGGCACGACCGCCGGGTCGTCGCGCACCGGCCCTTCCACGCGCTCGCCGCCGAGCGGGTTGGGACGGTCGAGCACGATGAACTCCACCCCCGCGGCCGCCGCGGCCTCCTGGCACAGCAGCATGGTCGCGCTGTACGTGTAGAAGCGCACGCCCGCGTCCTGCAGGTCGAACACCAGAGCGTCGAGCCCGCGCAGGTCCTCCGGCGACGGCTGCGTCTTGTCGCCGTACAGGCTCACCACCGGGAGCCCGCTCTGCGGGTCCACGCCGCCCGCGACCTTCACGCCCGCGCCGGCCTCGCCGCGCAGGCCGTGCTCGGGTGAGAAGAGGCGGACGACGTTCAGGCCGGCCCCGCGCAGCACGTCCACCGCGTGGCGCCCGTCCGCGGTGACCGAGGCGCGATGGACGACGAGCCCGAGGCGCTTGCCCCGCAGCGCGCCGCCGCGGTCGGCTTCGACCTCCTCGAGCCCCACGCCGACGAGCGGACGCCCTGCGGCCGTGCCCGGGGCCTGCCGCGCCCTCCCCGGCGCGCACGCGGCGGCCAGCGCGAGGACCGCCGCGACGAGAGCCCTCAACGGGGCGCGAGCCCCTCGACCACGGCGTCGTGCACGGCGCGGCGGACCTTCGGGATCTGGCTGTTCTCCCGCGTCGGGTGCACGCGGTTGGTCAGCAGCGCCACGAACAGCTTCTGCGCGGGATCGATCCAGAGCGAGGTGCCGGTGAACCCGGTGTGGCCGAACGCCGCCGGCGAGAGGCGGGCGCCGGCGGAGTTCTCGCCGGTCGGCTTCTCCCAGCCGTAGGCGCGGCTCGAGCCGGGCACCCGGACCTGGCCGGTGAAGCGCGCGAGCGTCGCCGCCGACACGATCCGCTTGTGCTCGAAGACGCCGCCGTTGAGCAGCATCTGCGCGAAACGCGCCAGGTCGGGCGCGGTGCCGAACAGGCCGGCATGGGGTGCGACCCCGCCCAGGGCCATGGCGTTCTCGTCGTGGACGACGCCGTGCACGAGCCCGCCCCGCTCGGCCACGATCTCGGTCGGCGCGATCCGCGGCCGGAGCGCCTTCGGGGGCCGGAACAGGGTGTCCTTCATCCCGAGGGGGTCGAGGATCCGCCGGCGCGCGAACGTCTCGATCCGCTCGCCGGCCACGCGCTCGAGGATCTCGCCGAGCAGGATCAGGCCGAGGTCGCTGTAGAGCGCCTTCGCGCCGGGCTCGTACGCCAGGTCCATGCCCGCGATCCGCTTGACGTACGCCTCCTGCCCGCTCAGCTCCTTGTAGAGCGGCGCCCACCAGTCGACGCCGGAGGAGTGGGTCAGCAGGTGCTCGACGGTCACGCGGTCCTTCGCCCCCCCGCGGAACGCC
>DATBIZ010000146.1:0-12343 GCA_036556645.1 Vicinamibacteria bacterium
GTTCTCGCGCGGGGGCTGGTAGAAGTGCCCGTGGACGCAGACGTACCGCGGCGGGCGCTCGCTCACGAGCTGCGGGCGTGGCCCTGCCGCAGGAACACCGCGGACAGCGCCGGAAGCACCAGGCACAGCGAATACGGGCGGCCGTGAGCCGGCACCGCGGCCGCCTCCTGCCCGCCCAGGTTGCCCTCGCCGCTGCCGCCGTAGTCCTCGGCGTCGCCGTTGAGCACCTCCCACCAGAACCCGCCGCCGGGCACGCCGACGCGATAGTCGCGGCGCGGGATCGGGGTGAAGTTGAACGCCGCCACCACGGGCGGGGCCGGCCCCTTCGCCTTGCGCAGGATCATGACCACGCTGTTCTCGCTGTCCTGGCAGTCGATCCACTCGAAGCCGGCGGGGTCGCAGTCGAGCTCGTGCAGGGCCGGCTCGTCGCGGTAGAGGCGGTTCAAGTCCGCGAGCCAGCGCTGCACGCCCTGGTGCCGCGGGTCCTGGAGCAGGTGCCAGTCGAGGCTGGCGTCGTGGTTCCACTCCTTCCACTGCGCGATGTCCGCGCCCATGAAGAGCAGCTTCTTGGCCGGCTGGGCGTACATGTACCCGAGCAGCAGGCGCAGGTTGGCCAGCTTCTGCTCGTCCGGCCCCGGCATCTTGCCGGCCAGCGAGCGCTTGCCGTGCACCACCTCGTCGTGCGAGAGCGGCAGCACGAAGCTCTCGGAGAAGGCGTAGATCATGCGGAAGGTCAGCTTGTCGTGGTGGTACTTGCGGTGGATCGGGTCCCGGGAGAAGTAGTCCAGGGTGTCGTGCATCCAGCCCATGTCCCACTTCATCCCGAACCCGAGCCCGCCGAGGTAGGTCGGCCGCGAGACCATGGGCCAGGCCGTGGACTCCTCGGCCACCGTCTGCACGTCGGGGTGGCCGGCGAACACCTCGGTGTTGAAGCGGCGCAGGAACGCGATCGCCTCCAGGTTCTCGCGGCCCCCGTGCTGGTTGGGGATCCACTCCCCGGCCTTGCGCGAGTAGTCGAGGTAGAGCATCGAGGCCACCGCGTCCACGCGCAGCGCGTCCACGTGGAAGCGGTCGAGCCAGTAGAGGGCGTTGCTCAGCAGGAACGCGGTCACCTCGTTGCGGCCGAAGTTGAAGATGTAGCTGTTCCAGTCCGGGTGGAAGCCCTGGCGCATGTCCGCGTGCTCGTAGAGGTGCGTGCCGTCGAAGTAGGCGAGGCCGTGCTCGTCGGTGGGGAAGTGCGACGGCACCCAGTCGAGGATCACGCCCAGGCCGGCCTGGTGCAGGGTGTCCACCAGGTAGGCGAAGTCGTCGGGGGTGCCGTAGCGGCTGGTAGGCGCGTAGTAGCCCGTGACCTGGTAGCCCCAGGAGCCGTAGAAGGGGTGCTCGGCGATGGGCATCAGCTCCACGTGGGTGAAGCCCATGCGCGAGGCATATTCGGCGAGCTGGGGGGCGGCCTCGCGGTAGCCGAGGTGGCGGTTGCCCTCCTCCGGGACGCGCCGCCAGGAGCCGAGGTGCACCTCGTAGGCGGAGATCGGCGCGGCCACCGACTGCCGCCGCCGGCGCTCCGCCATCCAGGCCGCGTCGCCCCAGGAGTGCCCGTGCGTCCACACGCGCGAGCCGGTCCGCGGCGCCACCTCGGCGAAGAACGCGAACGGGTCGGCCTTGTCCACCCGGTAGTCGTGGTAGCGCGACTCGAGGTGGTACTTGTAGACCGCGCCGGGGCCCACGCCCGGCACGAAGCCCTCCCAGATGCCCGAGTGCCCGCGGTGCGCGAGCGGATGACGGTACTTGTCCCACCCGTTCCAGTCGCCCATCACGAACGCCGCCCGCGCGTTGGGCGCCCAGACCGCGAAGTAGGTGCCGGCCACCCCGTCCACGGAGACGACGTGGGCCCCCAGCTTGTCGTAGAGCCGGTAGTGCGTGCCCTCGTTGAACAGGTGCAGGTCGTGGTCGGTCAGGAGCGAGAACGCGGTGCCCACAGCCATGGTCGTCACTCCTGCCCGGTCAGCCTGAGGATCCCGCGCAGCGGGATGTGCACCCAGTCCGGGCGGTTGTTGAGCTCGTAGCCCAGCTCGTAGAGTGCCTTCTCGAGCAGGTAGGCCTCGAGCAGTCGGCCCAGCTCGTCGCGCGACGCCGGCAGGATCGCAGCGCCCTCCAGCGTGCGCAGGTAGCAGCCGAAGAAAGCCGCGGAGGCCCAGGAATCCCACACCCGCAGCCAGGGCACCAGCACCGGCTGGTCCTCGCGCCGGAGCTGCCCGCCCGCGATGCGCTTGAGGAGCGCGCTCTGCGCCGCGTACTGGAACGAGCGGATCATCCCCGCCACGTCGCGCAGCGGCGAGCGCTTGAGCCGGCGCTCGCTGAGGGAGCGCGCGGGCTCCCCCTCGAAGTCGATGATCACGAAGTCCTTGCCCGTGTACAGGATCTGCCCCAGGTGCAGGTCCCCGTGGATGCGGATGCGCACCGCCGCGATGCGCCGCTCGAACGGCTCGCGCGTGCGCCGGAGGAGGTCCGTCTCGAGCGAAGCCACCTTGTGCGCCTGCTCGCGCACGGCCTCGGGCAGGTCCTTGAGCCGCCGGCGCAGGAGCTGCAGCGACTGCCGCGTCAGGTTGCGCATGGACTGGATCAAGGACCGCTGGTAGAGCATCCCGAAGGGCTCCGGCACGAACGCCGGGTCCTCCGGGTCCGACGCGAGCACGCGGTGCATCTCGGCCGTGCGCTGGCCCATCAGCTGCGCGGAGGCGAGGTAGGTGCCCATCATCTCCTTGACCGCGGCCGGCGGCTCCTTGCGCGCGCTGGCGAGGAGGCCCTCGGAGTCGGCCGGCGGCGGCGGCGGGCCCGAGCTGGCCGTCACCTGCTCGAACAGCCGCGCGAGCTGGTGCGTGCTGTAGCTCCAGGCGTCGCCCTCGTTCGCCACGAACCCTTGCAGCGTGGCCAGGGTCATGGACTGCGTGCGGCTCTTCCGGTACTCGAGCGCGCCGAGGACGGGAGGGCTGTTCCGGAAGCCGTGTTCGGTGAGGAAGCGGCCGATCTCGAGGTCCGGGTTGACGCCGGGCTCGACGCGGCGCACCAGCTTCAGCACGTACCGGTTGCCGTACCGGATCGAGGTGTTGCTCTGCTCGGCCGCGAGCACGGTCGCGGGCGGAAGCGCTTCGTCCTCGCCGGCGGACTGCCGCAGCTCGCGCGCGCTCCAGCCCTCCATCTCGCCCGAGCGCCCCTTCACCGTGGCCTGCCGCAGGATCAGGCTCAGGAGCCGCTCGCCGAAGCCGCGGTCCGCGACCGGGTCGTACAGCAGCTCGGTGCGTCCCTTGTCCTGCATCTGCACGGTCGCGATCGGCGCCGCGGCGGGCGCGGCGCCCGGATCGTCGGGCCGGCCGGGCCGCGCGGCGAGCGCGAGCAGGTACGTCTCGGGCTCCGCGTCCGCGTAGTCCACGTGGACGAGGGCGAGCGCCTCGTCCGGCGAGAGGGGAAGCGCCTCGGTGACGGCGGCGGAATGCACGGTGCGCGCCTTCGCCCCGAACCAGCGCCGGCCCACGAGGTAGCGCGGCAGCAGCGCCGCAAGCCCGCGGCGGTCCCAGAGGACGTCGTCCCAGCGGCTCCCCGCGCGCAGGACGGGCAGCTCGACGGGAGCGCCGGGGGCCTGGTCGGCGGCGCGGCGCTCGGGCTCGAGCGAGAACCAGAAGAGCGAATAGGGCGCGAGCGACAGCGGGTAGCGCCCCTCCCCGACCTCGGGGAAGCGCGAGCGCCCGAACAGCTCCAGCGGCACGTGCGCCTTCCAGCGCGCGAGGTCCAGCTCCACGTGCTGGGCGAAGCGGGAGAGGTTCGCCACCACCAGGATGTGCTCCTCCTGGTGGCCGCGCACGAAGGCCAGCACGCGCGGGTTGTCCGGGTAGAGCATGGTCAGGCTTCCGCGCCCGAACGCCCGGTAGCGCTTGCGCATGGCCAACACGCGCTTCATCCACCAGAGCAGCGACTCGGGGTTGTTCTGCTGCACCTCGACGTTGACCGCCTCGTAGTGGTACTCGGGGTCGATGATCACGGGCAGGTAGAGCTGCTGCGAGTTCGCGTCGGAGAAGCCGGCGTTGCGGTCCGGGCTCCACTGCATCGGCGTGCGCACTCCGTTGCGGTCGCCGAGGTAGATGTTGTCGCCCATCCCGATCTCGTCGCCGTAGTAGATGACGGGCGTCCCCGGCAGCGAGAGAAGGAGGCCGTTCATGAGCTGCATCTTGGCCCGGCGGTTGCCGAGCAGCGGGGCCAGGCGGCGGCGGATGCCCAGGTTGATGCGCGCGCGGACGTCCTGCGCGTACACCCGGTACATGTAGTCCCGCTCCTCGTCCGTGACCATCTCCAGGGTGAGCTCGTCGTGGTTGCGCAGGAACAGCACCCACTGGCAGTCCTCGGGGATGGGCGGGGTCTGCTCCATCATGTCCACCACCGGGTAGCGGTCCTCGGTGCGCACGCTCATGAACAGGCGCGGCATGATCGGGAAGTGGAAGGCGCAGTGGCACTCGTCGCCCCGGCCGAAGTAGGCCACCGCGTCCTCCGGCCACTGGTTGGCCTCCGCGAGCAGCATGCGGTCGCGGTACTTCGCGTCGATGTGGGCGCGCAGCTCCTGGAGCGCCCGGTGCGTCTCGGGCAGGTTCTCGCAGTGCGTGCCCTCGCGCTCGAACAGGTACGGCACCGCGTCCAGCCGCAGCCCGTCCACCCCGATCTCGCCCAGCCAGTAGTCCACGGTCTTGAACATGGTGCGGCGGACCTGCGGGTTCTCCCAGTTGAGGTCGGGCTGGTGCGAGTAGAAGCGGTGCCAGTAGTACGCCTTGGCCAGGTGGTCCCAGGCCCAGTTCGAGTGCTCGAAGTCCTTGAAGATGATGCGCGCTTCCTTGTAGCGCTCGGGGTCGTCGCTCCACACGTAGAAGTCGCGCGCGGGGCTGCCGGGCGGCGCGCGCCGCGCGCGCTGGAACCACGGGTGCTCGTCCGAGGTGTGGTTCAGCACCAGCTCGGTGATCACGCGCAGCCCGCGGCCGTGCGCCTCCTTCAGGAACAGGCGGAAGTCCTTCAGCGTGCCGTAGCTCGGGTGGACCTGCGTGTAGTCGGCGATGTCGTAGCCGTCGTCCTTCAGCGGCGACGGGTAGAACGGCAGCAGCCAGACCGCGGTCACGCCCAGGTCCTGCAGGTAGTCCATGCGGCCCGCGAGCCCGCGGAAGTCGCCGATCCCGTCCGCGTCGCTGTCCGCGAAGGCGCGCACGTGCAGCTCGTAGATGATCGCGTCCTTGTACCAGTGGGGGTCGCTCTCGAGCAGGGAGACGGAGTTGCGGGCGGGCATGCTCAGTACGGTGACCTGCGCACCTCGAAGACGTGGGCCGGCGCCTGCGCCGGGTCGAGCCGCACGTAGTTGGCGCGGCCGCGCCAGGGATAGCGCGCGCCGCCGAGCAGGTCGTGCACCTCGAACGGCTGGCCCGGCTCCAGGCCCAGCTCCGCCTCGTCGAGGTCCACCCAGCCCGACTGCGGCCGGCGGGGGTCGAGGTTCACCACCACGAGCACGACGTCGGCGTGGCCGGCGGTGGCCTTGCTGTAGCAGACGAGCTCCGGGTTCTGGCCGCCGTGGAAGTGCAGGCCGCGGTCGGTCTGCAGCGCGGGGTGCTCGCGCCGCGCCTGGTTGACCCGCGCGATCAGGGAGCGCAGGCTGTGCGGGGCGGCGCGGTCCCAGCGGCGCAGCTGGTACTTCTCCGAGTCGAGGTATTCCTCGCTGCCGGCGTGGCGCGGCCGGCGCTCGCCCAGCTCGAAGGCGGGGCCGTAGATGCCGTAGCTGGCGCCCAGGGTGGCCGCGAGCACCAGGCGCGCGCGGAAGGCGGGCAGGCCGCCCTCCTGCAGGTGCTCGGTCAGGATGTCCGGGGTGTTGGGCCACAGGTTCGGGCGGAAGAACTCGCGCACCGGCGTCCGGGTCAGCTCCTCGAAGTACGCCTCGATCTCCGGCCGCCGGTTCCGCCACGCGAAGTAGGTGTACGACTGGGTGAAGCCGAGCTTGGCCAGCCGGTACATCACCTTCGGGCGGGTGAACGCCTCGGACAGGAAGAGGACGTGCGGATCCTCCCGCTTGACTTCACCGATCAGCCATTCCCAGAACGCGAACGGCTTGGTGTGCGGGTTGTCCACCCGGAACGCGCGCACGCCCTGGCGCATCCAGAAGACGAAGACGTCCTTCAGCTCCTCCCACAGCGCGCGCCAGTCCTCGCTCTCGAAGTCGAACGGGTAGATGTCCTCGTATTTCTTCGGCGGGTTCTCGGCGTATTGCACCGTTCCGTCCGGGCGCCGCTCGAACCAGGAGGGGTGCTCCTTCACGTAGGGGTGATCCGGAGAGGCCTGGAAGGCGATGTCGAGCGCGACGTCGAGCCCGTGCGCGTCCGCGCGCCGCACGAGGCGGCGGAAGTCGTCCAGCGTGCCCAGGTCCGGATGGACCGCCTTGTGCCCACCCTCCTCCGCGCCGATCGCCCACGGGCTGCCGTGGTCGCCGGGGCCGGCCTGCGGCGCGTTGTTCGGCCCCTTGCGGTGCGTGCGGCCGATCGGATGGATCGGCGGCAGGTAGAGCACGTCGAAGCCCATCCCGGCGATCTCGGGCAGCAGCGCCTCGAGGTCGCGGAACGTCCCGTGCCGGCCGTCGGGACCGGTCGAGCGCGGGAAGATCTCGTACCAGGCGCTGAACCGCGCGCGCTCGCGGTCCACCACCACCGGCAGCTCGCGGCCGTGCGTCGCCTCGCCGGCGCGGTCGGGGTGCCCGCTCGCGAGCGCGGCCAGCTCGGGGTCCAGCGCGCGGGCCACGCGCTCGGGAAGCGGGGCGTCCGAGCCGAGGGCGGCCGCCGCGTCGGCCAGGATCCCGGCGTCCGCCGCGCGCGCGCGCCCGGCCGCCGCTTCGAGCAGCGCGCGGCCGGCGAGCAGGTCCACCGCCACGTCTTGTCCCGCCGCCGCCTTCTTCTCGAGCCCGCGCCGCCACGTCGCGAAGTGGTCCACCCACCCGCGCACCGTGAACGCGTAGCGGCCGACCGTGGTGACCGTGAACGCGCCGCGCCAGCGGTCGTTGTCGAAGAGCGCCATCGGCCGGGCCGACCACTGGTCCTCGCCCTCGGCGCGGTAGAGCACCTCGGCCCCGAGCAGGTCGTGGCCGTCCGTGAACACGTCGGCCTCGACCACCACCTCTTCGCCGACCACGCGCTTGGCCGGAAAGCGGCCGCCGTCCACCGCCGGCTGGACGTCCTCGATGATCACGCGCGGCGGCGGCGCCGGCGTCCCGTCGCGCTCGCGGCCCGCCCGGCGCGCCCCAGGGGCCGGTGCCGCTCCGGCGCCGGTGGCTCGTCCCGTTGTCCGCTTTCGTGGTGAAGCCGCCGCCCGGCTCATGCCCTCCTCGATCGCCGCGGCGGCGCGCCGGCGGCGGTCGTATCGACGCTGGTTCGTTCCTGGCTACGAAGGCATCATACCTTCGCGCTCCGGGGCGTGTGCGCGCGCGGGCCACGTTTTCGCGGGCGGGGCGCCGCCAGCGTGGCCGCTAGAATGGAGCGATGGTGCCTCGCGCGCTCGACCGCCGCGCCAGCGGGATCCTCCTTCATCCGACCGCGTTGCCCTCGCCGTACGGCATCGGCGACATCGGCGCCACCGCGCGCCGCTTCGTGGACTTCCTGGTGGCCGCGGGCCAGGGGATCTGGCAGGTGCTGCCGCTCGGGCCCACCGGCATGGGCGCGTCCCCCTACCAATCGCCCTCGAGCCACGCCGGCAACCCGATGCTGGTGGACCTGCTGGCGCTCGCGGACGAGGGATGGATCGCGCGCAGCGACCTCGCGCCGCTGCGCGAGCTACCCGCCGGCCACGTGGACTACGAGCGGCTCGGGCCGCTCAAGACGCGGCTGCTCGAGAAGGCGGCGGCCACGTTCCTGCGCGCGGGGGGCGACCGGCGCGAGGAGTTCGATCGCTTCCGCCGGCAGGCGGACGGCTGGCTCCGGCCCTACGCGGAGTTCATGGCGCTCAAGGACGCGCACGAGGGAGGGAGCTGGACCGAGTGGTCGGACCGGCGGCCCGACCCCGACCGCGTGCGCATCCACGAGGCGATCCAGTTCCACTTCTTCCGCCAATGGCAGGAGCTGCAGGACTACGCGCGCGAGCGCGGCGTCCGGTTCATCGGCGACGTGCCGCTCTACGTCGCGCACGACAGCGTGGACGTCTGGCGCAACCGCCACCTGTTCGACCTCGAGCCCTCCGGCCGCGCGCGCAACGTGGCGGGCGTGCCGCCCGACTACTTCAGCGCGACGGGCCAGCTCTGGGGCAGCCCGCTCTACCGCTGGGAGGTGATGGCGCTCGACGGCTACGCGTGGTTCATCGAGCGCATGCGCTGGACGCTGTCCATGGTGGACGTGGTGCGCATCGACCACTTCCGCGGCCTGGAGGCGTTCTACGAGATCCCCGGCGCCGCGCGCGACGCGCGCCAGGGGCGCTGGGTGCAGGGGCCGTCCGACCGGCTGCTGGCGGCGCTGCGCGAGGCGCTGGGCGGCCTGCCCTTCATCGCGGAGGACCTCGGCGTGATCACGCCGGAGGTGGTCGCGCTGCGCGACCGGTTCGCCCTCGCCGGCATGCGCGTGCTGCAGTTCGCCTTCGGCAACGCGGACGGCGACGACCCGTTCAAGCCGCACAACTACGTGCCCAACGCGGTCGCCTACACCGGAACCCACGACAACGACACCACGCGGGGCTGGTTCCACGGGGGCAGCGCGGTCGACGGCGACCCCACCCAGGCCCGGGCCGAGCGGGAGCGCGCGCTGCGCTACCTGCACTCGGACGGCCGCGAGATCCACTGGGACTTCATCCGCGCGGTGGAGGCGTCGGTGGCGCGCACCGCGGTGATCCCGCTGCAGGACGTGCTCGGCCTCGGGTCCGAGGGGCGGTTCAATCTCCCCGCGCGGCCGACCGGCAACTGGACGTGGCGGTTCGAGGAGCCGCAGCTGCGGGGGGAGCACGTCGAGCGGCTGGGGGAGATGGCCGATCTGTACGGGCGGCGGTAGGGGAGGGGCCGTAGGCGGTACCCGGACGCGTACCCGAACCCGCCCGAACCCGATTCCGGGTCCGAATCCGAATCCGAATCCGATTCCGAATCCGTCCCGGTACCGGCTCCGTTCCGGTACCGCCCAGTCGGAACGGTACCGGTGCCTGGATCGGGACGGAACGGAACCAGAACGGAACGGAACCGGAACGGAACGCAACCGGAACGGAACGCAACCGGAACGGGCCGCGATTATGCCGCGGCTTGGATCTCGCCCGCGCGCGAACGTCGCATGGCCAGGAACGCCCCCAGGTAGATCGCCAGCGTCAGGAACGTCAGGGCGCGGAACCCCACCACCATGGACAACATGCTGAGCAGCCCGCCCACCAGCGAGCCGAGCAGGTTGCTGCCCAGGGCGAGGTCGCGGCGCGAGGACGAGGCCCAGGCCGAGACGAAGACCAGGCCCGAGAAGAAGACCGGCAGCGTGATGAACGCGCCACCGGCGAGCACGCGGGGCGCCGTCGGCAGCGCGGCGAGCGCGGTGATCGGGACGGTGCCGAGCAGCAGCAGGCTCGCGACGAGGCCCGCGAACGGCCAGCCCGCCGGGTCGTAGCGCACGCGGGCCGCGGTCAGGTTCGCGAGCAGGATCATCGCCAGCACCGCGCCGACCACGTAGGCGTTGACCAGCCAGGTGGTGCCGAAGAGCAGCGCGGCCCGGTTCACCCCCGTGACCTCGACCAGCATGAACCCCGCGCCGAGCAGGAGCATGGGCAGGCTCATGTCCTCGCCGGGCGCGAAGAGCCGCCGGCGCAGCACGAGCCCGATCACCAGGCAGGCCGCCGCCAGCACCAGGTGGTACTCGGGGATCGCAGGCCGCTGCAGGTAGAGGTAGGGCCAGTCGTCGGTGGTCGGTGCCGTCTTCAAGAGGAAGGAGCCCTCGGGCATCATGCGCGGCCGGATGGCGGCGTGCGCCTCGGCCCGCTGCCGCACCTGGGCCAGCGCGGCCGGCGGGCCGGCCACCATCGCCATCCCGCCGTAGCCCAGGCAGGGGCTCGTGGAGCGGACCATGAACCCGAGCGGCGGGGCGGCGAACGTGTCGCGCAGCAGCACGGCCAGCCGGTCGGCGATCCACCAGGTCTGCGGCTCGAAGAAGAGCACGACCACGCCGTCCGGCGCGAGCAGCCGGCCCATGTCGGCGAAGCTCTCGCGCGTGTAGACGAAGTGGTCGAGCCGCACGTTGCTGTAGGCCGACGGGCTGGTGTGCGAGTCGAGCAGGCCGAAGAGCACCAGGTCGTAGGGCCCGGCCGCCCGCCGGAAGAACGCGCGCGCGTCGTCGTTGACCACGCGCACGTTCGGCGCGGCGTAGGGCTGGTTCGGGTGCAGCCGGCGGCCGATGTTCACCACGGCGGGGTCGATCTCGACCGCGTCCACGGAAGAGGCGCCCGCGCGCAGCGCGCCCGCCACGTCGTTGCCGCCGCCCGCGCCCACCACGAGCACGCGCTCGCGGCGGCCCACCAGCTCCGAGGGGAACACGTAGTGCGAGGTGGGGACGTCGGCGGGCGGATAGAGGTCCGGGCGCGCGGCCATGCGCGCGGGGTCGAGGTCCACCAGCACCTGGTGGTAGGTGTTGTTGACGTCCACGCGCACCCCGCACTGCGCCTCGCCCGCGGGGGTGGGGACCATCAGCGGGCCGAGGCTCAGCTTCTGGTACGGCGACCACAGCGACAGCGTGCCCGACGGCGCGCGGCCGAACAGCGGCAGGGTCAGGACGAGGGCGACCGCGCCCAGCCGCGCCAGCGGGCGCTCGTCCGCGCGCCAGGCCAGGGCGGCCAGCCCGGCCGCCGCCGCCAGCAGCCAGAGCCAGGGCGCCGTGCGCGCGACCGTGAGCGCGTCGAACAGCGCGATGCCGGCCAGGCTGCCGAGGATGTTCGCGGTGTAGGCGGCGATCGGGCGCGGGTGCGCGTCCATCCAGCGGCCGAGCGCCTGCCCGAGCGGGTGGAAGGCGAGCGCGATCGCCGAGAGCAGGGCGAGCGTCGTGCCGATCGCGAAGGCGACCACGGCCAGCCGCACCCAGGCGTGGTCGAGCGGGCCGCCGGCCATGCCCCAGATCTGCGTGTGCTTGAAGGCGGCCATCCCCTGCGTCAGGGCCTCGCCGATCATCCAGTGGAACGGGTCGCGCACGACCGCGGCGACGAAGACCAGCGCGGCCGCCGCGGGGAGCAGGCGCAGCGGCCGGCGGCTCGCCCGCGCCCCCAGGCCGAGCCCGAGGAACGCCGCCACCAGCACCCCGTTCTGCACGTAGGCGAAGATGCGGATCTCGGTGCCGACCCAGCGGATCAGCGCCATCTCCAGGAAGAGGATCAGCGTGGAGAGGAGCGCGATCAGGGCCAGACGCTGCCGCGCGCTCACGCGGTGGCCGGCGGCTCCGGTACCGGGTCGTGCAGCGCCCGCCACACGCGCTCGGGGGTGAGCGGCAGCTCGCGGATCCGCGCGCCCACCGCGTGCGCCACCGCGTTGGCGATGGCGGGAGCGGGCCCGTTGATCGGGATCTCGGCGATCGCCTTCGCGCCGAAGGGGCCGGTCGGCTCGTGCGTCGGGACGAGGATCGTGGTCACCTCCGGGGCGTCGAGCGCGGTGGCGATCGTGTAGTCGCGGAACGAGCGGAACGCCATGCGTCCGGCGGCGTCGTACGGCATGCGCTCGTGCAGCGCGTAGCCGAGGGACTGCACCGCGGCCCCCTCCACCTGGCCTTCCGCCATCTGCGGGTTGACGACCTGCCCGCAGTCCACGGCCTCCACCAGGCGCAGCACGCGCACCAGGCCGGTATCGGTGTCCACCTCGACCTCGGCGAACACCGCGGCGAAAGGCGGGGGCGAGTCGTACGACATGTGGGAGGCGCCGGCCATGATCTGGAACTGGTTCTCCTGGTACAGCGCGGACAGGCAGACCTGCTCGTAGGTGACGAAGCGCCCGTCGTTCGCGCAGACCTTCCCGCCGTGCGCGGTGAGGTCTTTCGGGTCCAGCCCGAGCAGGCGCCCGCCCACCTCCAGGACCTGCTGCAGCACCGCGCGCGCCGCCTTCTCCACCGCGCGCCCGGAGATGTAGGTGGTGGACGAGGCGTAGGCGCCGGGATCGAACGGCGTCAGGTCCGTGTCGGACGAGTAGGGCACGATCTTCTCGACGGGGACGCCCAGCGTCTCCGCCGCGAGCTGGCAGAACATCGTGTCGGAGCCGGTGCCGATGTCCGTGGCGCCCACGAGCAGGTTGAAGGAGCCGTCCTCGTTCATCTTGATCGAGGCGGCGCCCATGTCCACGCCGGGGATCCCC